>JBEKAU010000156.1:0-6286 GCA_050015755.1 Vulcanimicrobiaceae bacterium
GCACCCAGGCCATCTGTCGCGCACGCGATTTCAGCCTGGACCGTTAGGCGCGGAAACCCGAGGCCTGCAGGTGAGCGAAACGAGTCCGGCGTCTTCGCCATCGCTGGAGCACGTCTACGATGTGGCGACGCGCGCTCACCTTACCGAGGTGGAGGCCGAACTCGCACGCCTCTCGCCGTCAGTGCGCCTCCGCGACCCGCGCGCCTTAGCACTCCGAGGGATGCAGGCTGCATTGAGTGGGGACGTTCCAGCAGGCATTGCCCTTTTGCGGCGCGCGATTTCGAATGCGCCAGAACGGGAGCGGCCCTACTTCGTCGACCTCGTCGCACCGTTGATCATCACGTCGAACGATTTCGATACGGCAGGGGCGATGCTCGCCGACGCGAACGCCGTCGCGGAGCTAGCGCCAGCACTCGATGCGCTGCGTGCTGTCGTCCTCGCGCGGCGCGGCCAGGACGAGAAGAGTAAACAGCTCGCCGAGTCCGCACTCGCCGCTGCTCGCACGTTCGACCATCCGCAAATCCTTGCGCGCGTCTTACAGCGAACAGCGCTCTCGGGGTTCTATCGCCAGGAATTCCCCGAAGCGCAAGAACGTGCGCTCGAAGCCGCGCGCGCGCACGAGCGTGCTGGAAGCCACCGAAACGCGGCTACGGCGTACTCGCTGTTGTACGTCATCGCCGTCGGATGGCTCGCTGACCCCGAAATCGCGCGACTCTACGCCGAACGTATGACGATGAGCGCAGAACGCGCCGGGGACATTGCGACACAGAATTTTGGATTGATTTGTCAACTTGGGATCGCGGTTGAGATGGGCGACGAGCGCCGTTTTGGGTCGATCCGCGCTCGACTACTCGCGAATCCTCAGCCTGAGCAATACGCCGAGCGCTTCAACTACGTTGTTTCCGAAGCCGTCGCGCGCATGTGGTCGGGACGTTTCGAATCGACGCGCGCGTCACTCCAATCTCTACTGGAAGACCCGCGCCGCGCGCTCGCCGAACGATCGACATGCGACGCCCTCCTCGCGCTGGGCGATGCCGCAGGTGGTGAGGTCGCGGACGCAAAGCGACGCGCGCACCTCGTTCTCAGCCGCACCGCCCACCGAGCCGAACCCGAACCGCTCCATGAGCGCCACTTGCGTCAAATTGCTCGGGTCGTCGCCGCATGTACCTGTATGTTGATCGGCGAAACGACGCGCGGTCGACGCGCGCTCTCGCGCAGCTTCGATCCGCAAGGCGCCTTTGCAGTGTTTGCCTCATCGAAACTGCTCGACGAACGAGCCGTCCCAGCCAATATGCGGGGTTACGCGCGCGCCATTAATGCTGCACGAGAGTCGTTCATCCGGCACTCGCCCCCGTTTGGCCTTACGCCGTCGGAGTTGCAAATTCTGCGCTTGCTGCCGGAAGGCACAACGCTCGCCGAGATCGCCACAAGCTTCGGCCGCTCGCGCAACACGGTCGCCCGCCACGTCGCCTCGATCTACGACAAATTGTCGGTATCCAACCGGACCCAGGCAGTCCAGCGCGCGCGGGACTACGGCCTCGACGCCTGACCGCGCACTTTCGTTTCGAGGAGAAACGCCGTCAGGTCAGGGTTTTTCTCCGCTTATGATCCATTTGGGTGATACGGGGGGAATCGCTTCCCCGCTACCATTCACGGTAACGTTCCGTTCCCCAACGTCGAGGAGCAATTCATGCAAGCCGTCGCCTTCGCCGCCGCGCTCATCCACCACATCCTGGTGGTGATTTCCACCGTTTCCAACCCGATGTCGAGCTGACCCAGATGTACGCGCATCAAGAAGCATGGGCGGTACCGTCTGAGCTCGATACCGCGCGGACGTTCCTGACGTCGTGCAGCGCGACGAAGCCGACGCCGGCTGTACTTTCGCTCGTCGATCGTCTCGCCGATGGTCTGCGCACCGCACTCCATGCTGACGACTTGACGCCGCTGCGCGAAACGGTTCGCCAGGCGCGTACCCGTGAGTACGAATTGCACGACGCGTTCGCTGCTGCACAACAGTGCCTGACTGACGAGCTCTTCGAAGGGCCCATCGCCGTGCTGCACGCCACCTACCGGCGCATGCTGGACATCGCGCACGCCGTGCTGCCCCGGGCGGCACTGGCTCACTAGAGGCCTACGATCATGCGCCACGAGCAGCCGAGTCTTTTGATCTCCGCGACTGCTCGGGTACACCTCGCGCAGTATCTGAATCAGAATCGGGTCGATCTCGGCGACCGCATCGCCGAACGGACGCCCGATGCGAAGCTCGGGAGCGCGCGGCTCATGCTGCGCACGTTGGTCGCCGCGCTGGCGCGTTCGGTCGAGGAATCCGATCCCAGCATCCTGGTCCACTGGGCGCGTATCGCCCGCGGTGCCCACAGCCGCGCGACCGTGACCGGCGCAATCGCCAGCGCATGTGCCGAAATCTCGGCTCTCGCCGAACACCACGACTTCGACCCCAGCGCGATGCTGACGTTCCTCGAATTCGCGCAAGTGCAGGTCGAGCTCCAACTGGCCGACGAGTCCGGCCATCCGCACGAAGACGTCGCGATCGCCAGCGCGCTGGCGATGCTCCGCGCGCGCGACGAAGCGACGTGCGAACACTCGCAGCAGACCGGCACCTGGGCGCGCCGGCTCGCCGAGACGATGCGCCTGGCCACCGCGACGACCGACCGGATCGTCAAAGCTGCCATCCTGCACGACATCGGCAAGATCAGCATCCCCGATGCGATCCTCATGCACGAGGGGCCGCTCGACCCCGTCGCGTGGTCGACGATGCAGCGCCACGCGAGCTTCGGCGCCGATATCTTGGCCGAAATTCCGTCGCTCGCGCCGTACGCGCCGGTTGTCCGTGCGCACCACGAGCGCATCGACGGAACCGGCTACCCGTACGGCCTGCGCGGTGACGAGATCTCGCTCGAAGCGCGCGTCGTCGCTGTCGCCGATGGCTTCCACGCCATGATCACCGATCGGCCGTACCGCCGCGCCATGACCTTCGGCACGGCGATGAGCACGCTGCGCGAAGGCAGTGGAACGCAATGGGACGCCGCGGTGGTCGACATCATGGTCGGCGTGGCCGCCGCCCATCGGAGCCGCGCCGTCGATTCCGACCTTGCGCTCGGGGTGCCCCCCGGCGGCGAGGTGGCGGTCGGGGGACCGTCGCACTCGCTCGCCGGGTAAGGGCACGCGCTCAGCCGTTAAAGCATTCCCTTCAGCACACCGCGCAGGTTGTTGATGTCCAGCGAGAGTTCGCCGCGCTCGTAGCGCTCGCGCGAGACGGCTTCCTTCTCCGCGCGCGCCCGCGCCGCAAGCAATACTTCTTCGACACGCTCCTGAGGGACGACGCACGCGCCGTCGTGATCGAGGACGACCACATCGCCGGGCCGGACCGTCGCCCCACCGACCTGAACCGGCACGTCGAGCGCGCCGGGGATCGTCTTGGTGGCGCCGCGCACGCGCACGTAGTGCGTCCAGATCGGGAGCCCCATCGTCGCCAACTCCTCGACGTCGCGCGCCGAGGCGTCGTTGAGGACGCCGACCGCGCCGCGTTTGCGGATCTGCGTCACCAGCAGCTCGCCGATCAGCGCGACTGCGCGCGGCTCGGGCATCGCCAGCACCACGACCTCACCGGGTTGGATGCGCTCGATCGCCGCATGGACCATCAGGTTGTCGTCCTGACCGCACAGCACCGTGCGCGCCGGCCCCGCGACGCGGCTGCCGGGGATGATCTGCCGCCACTCGACGTCGATCAGCCCCTGGCGACCGGCGGCCTCGTAGACCGTCGCGACGCCGAGCTTCGCCAGTTCCTCGTACACCTTCGTCATGTTATGCGCCGGATTCAACGGGTGGTGATCCTCGTTTGGTGCGGACGATGCGCTCGAGCGAGTCGGCCGACGCGCGGGCGATCGGCGCGGGGACACCCAACTCGTCGAGCAGCGCAGCGGCAGCGTGCATCTCGTGCGCGCGCCGCTCGGCATGGGTGAACGTGCCCTCGACGATGCGGTCGACGAGCCGTTCGTCGGCCTGGACGAAGGTGCGGGCGATGTCGGCCCGCAGCCAATCCTCGACCCCGGCGGCGCGGGCGGCCTCGAGCGCCTCGCAGACCGCGGCCGACATCCCCTTGAAGAAGACCGACCGGGTCAGCTTGCGTGAGGCCGCCGCGCCCGGCTCGGAGCCGACGACGTCGACCGGTGTCTCGAAACGTGACAGGTACGCTGCGAGGACCGGGGCGCCATCGCCGGCGAGGAACATCGGGACGCGAATCCCGAGCGGCGGCACCGGCGCCATCATGGCGACGTCGACGAACCGCACCCCGCCTGCGGCACAGATCGCCGCCAACCGCTGCTTGAGGCCGGGGCCGGCGGTGTTGAGGTCGGCGAAGACGGCGCCCGGCGCGAGCTGGGGGACCGCCTCGCGGGCGACCTCCTCGGCGACGATTGCCCAGTTGACGGAGAGCACGAGCCCGGCGCCCGCGAGGGCGGCCGCGGCGCTCGGCGCGAGCGGGATCCCGGCAAGGTCGCCGTGGAGGTCGGGGTCCCAGCCGCGCACGGTCGCCCCGCTGCGCACCAGGTCGCGCGCGAGCAGCGACCCGGCTTCGCCCAGGCCCAGGACTGCGACGGGTGCGGAGCCAAGATTGGCGCCAATCATGGCGCCATCGTTCATCGAGCCCGAGACGCCTCCTGCCGGCCTCCGCCGGTCCGTGCCGGACGTCGCCACCGCGCTGCGCGAGGCGATCACGGTAGGCACGTATCAACCCAACGAGCGGCTGGTCGAGGAGGAGCTGGCCAAGTCGCTCGGCACGAATCGCGCCGTCGTGCGCGGCGCGCTTGCCCTGCTCCACCAGGAAGGTCTGGTCGTCCGCGAGCGCAATCGCGGCGCACGCGTGCGCGCGATTTCGGTTGACGAAGCAGTCGAGATCCTCGAGGCGCGCTCGGCGCTCGAAGGCGTCGTCGCACGCCGGGCGGCCGAACGGATGACCGACGAGCACGCCCGCACGCTCCGTGCACTGCTGGCGCAGATGCGCGAGAAACAGGCCTCCGGCGAGTTACAAGCCTACTCCGAACTCAACGCGCGCTTTCATCGCACCATCCGCAGCATCGCCGCGCACGCGACCAGCGAGAAGCTGCTCGCACTCCTGCAGTCGCAGGCGGTGCGCTACCAATTCCGCACCGTCCTTCGACCCGGACGACCAGCCGAATCGCTGGCGGAACACACCGGTATCCTGAACGCCCTGCTGGCGCACGATCCCGACGCCGCCGAACGCGCCGCCCGTCATCACGTCGCCGGCGTGATCAACGCGGTCCGCGCGATCGCCGCCCTGCGTCTGCCCGAATAAATTACGCGGGGACGCGCACGTCGATCGGGACGTAGCTGAGCGTGACGACCCCGTTGCCGAAGCGCGTCGTACCGGTCAGCTCGAGCCGCAGATGGCGCATGTCGACGCCCTCGAAAAGGCTGCGGCCGGTGCCGACGACGACCGGGATGATCGAGAAGACGAACTCGTCGATCAGGTCGTGCTCGACGAGCGTGCGCGTGAGCGCGCCGTTGCCGTACTTCATGATGTCCTTGCCCGGCTGCTGCTTGAGCGCGGTGATCTCGGCGACGACGTCGCCGGCGAGGACGGTGCCCTCGATCGTGCCGGGACGCAGCGTCGTCGAGGCGACGTACTTCGGCAAGCTGTTGACGTGGTCGTAGTACGGATCGCCGTCCGAGCGGCGACCGTTGGCCGTGAGCAACTCGAACGTTTCGCGTCCGAGGAGGAAGGCGTCGCATCCCAGCAGGCGCGCGAAGCCGTGTTGCTTGTTTTCATCGTTCGCGAAGTAGGACATGGCCCAGGTCTCGGCTGCGCCGACCACACCGTCCAACGAGACGAACGAGGACTCGATCAGTTTTCTCATGCCGCTGGTACGAACGGCGCGGTCAGGAAGATACGTCGAGGGTTCCGGCAGCGGGCAATATCCACGGGCACCAGAGGTAGTCGGTGATGCCGGCGATTTTGCCACCGACGAACTCGAGTCGGACTGCTGAGCGCGGCTGCCAGCCGGCGCCGTCGTCGACGAGGATGATCACGGCGGGCTCGCCGTCGATGCTGCCGCTCGCCATGCGCCAGGTGATGATGACCTCGCCGTACTTGCCGAAGTACGGCGACTCGCGCAGCAGCCCGCCGAAGCCGTCGGCGAAGAACAGCTTCGCATCGGCGCTGATCAGGTCGCGCAGCGCATCCCAATCGCGCCGGTTGAAACGCTCGACGTACAGTTCCAACAGCCGCACCGTGTCGGGCTGCACCGCT
>JBEKAU010000157.1:0-6285 GCA_050015755.1 Vulcanimicrobiaceae bacterium
CCGGCGCGAACGACGTCATCTACCTCAACTACAACGGTCAGCCGTCGAGCGATCCGAACTTCACGATCTCCTCGCAGTTCAGCAGCGCGACGCCCATCAACGGGACCGCGGTTGCGGTCACGCTCACGTCCTTCAGCGTGACCTCTCCGCCGACTGCCTACAGCGGCGGCACCACGGTCGGGTTCCCGACCGCCGGTGGTTTCAGCGCAACGATGGACCTGGGCACGCCGTACTCGGCGAGCACGGGCGACGTGACGACGACGACGACGGCGGCAGCGCCCACCGAAGGCGCGCCGACGAGCATCCTGCGCAAGGGCGCGGCCGCGGTGCGGCGCACGAAGGCCCTCAACGGCGCCAGCGTGCTCGCCTACTTCGAAGTGACGTTCACGAACCAGTACATCTTCCCGAACCAACCCCCGACGTTCGCGGTGACGCTGCCGGCGAATATCGTCGACCCGACCGCCACCTACTACATCGCGTTCTACGATCCGGTCACCGCGACGTGGAACGACACCTACCTCGGGCCGGTCTCGGCGTCCGGCGATACGCTGACGTTCACGACCGGCAGCACCGCGCCGTTCTTCTTCGCGGCTGGGCAGGAGTACGATTTCGCGCTCCTCGATCTGCCCGACGCCAGCACGCCGCCGAGCGGAACCGGGGCGACCGCGCCGACGACGGTGAACGTCACCGGCACGACGCTCTGCAACGCGTCCGCGGGATGCGCGCCGAGCGACGTCGACTGGGACCAACCGGCGCTGTTCTTCGACGCCCCCAGCGCGACGGCCACCTTCGGGATCAGCGAGACCGGTGTCTCGAACTTCCTGATCGTCCCGATGCCGATTGGTAACCTCTCGCCCCAGACGGAGTGCCTGACGAACCCCGTCGCGACCGCCGCGTCCGCCGCGAGTGGGAATCCAGCCAGCGTCACCGCGACGTCGACCTCGCAGACCGGCATCTGCCAGGTTCTCGTCATCGGCGACGAGCTGGCCGGCTCGACGTTCTGGTACAGCAACACCTCGGCCTCGATCGGCCTGACCGGCAAGAACCGGCAGCACTAGCACCGCGCGCATCGGGCGCGAAGGAGCGCCCGATGCGTGGAGCCCGTCCGGAACGCGCCCTCGATCCCCTCGTTCGCCGGGTTGCCGCATGGCAGTCCGGCGAACGCGTGCTCGTGGCGTGCTCGGGCGGCCCCGACTCGGTTGCGCTGGCCTCGTTGCTCGACCGGCTCGGGCGCGAGGATGGGGTCGAGATCGTGCTCGGTCACGTGAACCACGGCGTGCGTGCGAGCGCCGCCCAAGACGAATGCGTCGTCCTGGCCATCGGAGCGCGCCTCGGGCGCCAGGTCGCCATCGCCCGGCCGGCCGCGGCGGCTGACGACGAGGCGAGTTTGCGCGAGGCGCGCTACGCCGCATTGCTGGCGCTGGCGCGCGAGCAGCATGCCGGTACCGTCGCGACGGCCCATACCGCCGAAGATCAGAGCGAGACGGTGCTGCTGGCACTCTTTCGCGGCACGGGCCTGGCCGGACTCGCCGGGATGGCGCCGCGACGCCCGCTGGCGGCGGATGTCGCGTTGCTGCGCCCGCTCTTGCGCGCGACGCACGCCGAATTGCAGACCGAGCTGCGCCGCAGCGGTTTGCCGTACGCGATCGATCCGACCAACGCGCAGGCGCGCTACCGGCGCAACGCGCTGCGCGCCCGCCTCGTCGAACTGCGGGCCGATTTTCCGCAGCTCGACCGCGCGATCGCGCGCTGCGCGGCCATCGTGCGCGACGAGCTCGAAGAGACCGACCGCGCCGCGCGCCGCCGCGCCGTCCGCAACCGGCTGCGTGCGCGGGCGGCGCTGCGGGATGCGACCTTCGTCGCGATCGACGCGGCCGCCGAGCGCGAATCGTAGCGGGGGCCGTCCGCGCTCGCGCAGCGAAGGCTCGTGCGATGCAGCAGACGACGCTCCCGGTTGGTATCGAGCAGGTCGTGATCTCGGCCGACCAGATCGCCGCGGCGAATCGGCGGATGGCCGAAGCGATCGCGCGCGACTACGCGGGCCGCTCGCTCGTGCTCCTGGGCGTCCTCAAGGGCGCGCTCTTCGTGACGGCCGACCTCGGGCGCGCGCTCGCCGAGGTGCCCGACGGTCCCAGCGACGTCCAGCTCGATTTCATCGCCGTCTCCTCGTATGGGAACGCGCACCGCTCGAGCGGCGAGGTGCGGTTGATCCAGGACACGACCCATGCGATCGAGGGCCGGCACGTGCTGATCGTCGAGGACATCATCGACAACGGGCACACCCTGCACTACCTGCGGGCGATGCTGGGGAACCGAAAGCCGGCCTCACTGCGCGCGGCAGTCCTGCTCGACAAGCCGTACCACCGTGCCGTCGACGTCCCGGTGGAATATATCGGTTTGACCTGCCCCGACGAGTTCGTCGTAGGGTACGGCCTGGACTACCAGGAACGGTATCGGACTCTCCCCTACATCGCAAAGCTCCGGCCGGAAGTCTTACCGGCGTGAGCGGGGCCACCAATCCGCCTCCCGCGGTGTCCTACCGAGTAACGTTCTAAGGTACGAACGGTAAAAGGGTCTCGCAACGCATGGGCAAGCACCTCAAGAGCATCCTCCTGGTCCTCGTCATCTTCATCCTGGTGATCTTCATCGTGGAGAAGTTGGTCCTGAACCAGCCGGTCAGCCAACCACTCTCCTACTCGCAGTTCTTCGCCGACGTCCAGAACCACCAGGTCAAGAAGGTCACGATCTCTGGTAAGGACATCAGCGGCGATCTCGCGAGCGGTGAGCATTTCACCACGACGGCTCCCGACGACCAGGGTCTGGTCCCGGCGCTGCGCGCGAACAAGGTCGACATTTCGGTCGTCAACGCGCAGGCGACGCCGTTCTTGGGCTACATCATCAACTTCGTCCCGCTGTTGCTGATGGCGCTCTTGCTGGTGTTCATCGTCCGGCAGGCGCAGAGCGGCGGAAGCCAAGCGCTCTCGTTCGGTCGTTCGCGCGCCAAGCTGCTGAGCGAGAACCGGCCGAAGGTCACCTTCGCCGACGTCGCCGGTGTCGACGAGGCGAAAGAAGAGCTCGGCGAGGTCGTCGAGTTCCTCAAGTATCCCAAGAAGTTCCAGGCGCTGGGCGCGCGCATCCCCAAGGGCGTGCTGCTGCTCGGACCGCCGGGGTCCGGCAAGACGCTGCTCGCACGCGCCATCGCGGGCGAGGCGGGCGTGCCGTTCTTCTCGATCTCCGGCTCGGACTTCGTCGAGATGTTCGTCGGCGTGGGCGCCTCGCGCGTGCGCGACCTGTTCGAGCAGGCGAAGAAATCCGCTCCCTGCATCATCTTCATCGACGAGATCGACGCGGTCGGCCGCCAGCGCGGCGCGGGCCTGGGCGGCGGTCACGACGAGCGCGAGCAGACGCTGAACCAATTGCTGGTCGAGATGGACGGGTTCGACCAGAACACCGGCGTCATCCTGATCGCGGCGACGAACCGTCCCGACGTGCTCGACCCGGCGCTGCTGCGCCCCGGCCGCTTCGATCGCCAGATCGTCGTCGACCGCGCCGACGTGCGCGGCCGTCAGGCGATCCTCGCGGTGCACTCCAAGAACAAGCCGCTCTCCAAGGAAGTCTCGCTCGAGACGCTCGCGCGCCGCACGCCGGGCTTCTCCGGTGCGGATCTCGAGAATCTGCTCAACGAAGCGGCACTGCTCGCCGCGCGGCGCAACAAGTCGATCATCGAGATGAACGATTGCGATGAGGCGATCGATCGCGTGATGGTCGGCCCCGAGCGCAAGTCGGTCGTGATGTCGCAGCGTGAGAAGGAGAACACGGCCTACCACGAGTCGGGCCATGCGATCGTCGGCGCGATGACGCCGAACTCCGATCCGGTGCACAAGGTGACGATCATTCCGCGCGGCATGGCGCTGGGCATCACCTGGTCGCTGCCCGACGACGATCGCCACTCGCAGACCAAGAACGAGATCCTCGCCATCATCAAGAAGGCGCTGGCGGGACGCATCGCCGAGGAGATCAAGTTCGGCGACGTCACCACCGGTGCGTCGAACGACTTCGAGAAGGCGACCGAACTGGCGCGCCGGATGGTGACGCAGTACGGGATGTCCGACACGCTCGGACCGATCCAGTACGGCCGCGGCAACCATCAGGTCTTCCTCGGCCGTGATTTCGGCGAGGACCGCAACTACTCCGAAGAAGTCGCGAGCAAGATCGACACCGAGGTCCGCGGGATCATCGAGCGCTGCTACGGCGACGCACGTTCGATCCTCGAGGCCAATTGGGACAAGGTCGAGCGGATGGCGGGCTCGCTGCTCGAGCACGAGACCGTCGACGCCGACGAAGTGCTGGCGATCCTGGCCGACAAGCCGTGGCCGCCGTCCAAGCCGATCGAGCCACCCTCGATCGACGACACCCCGATCGCCGCCTCGGCACCGCCCGAGCCCGAACGGGCCGAGCGGCCCCGACGTCTGCCGCCGTCGATCTCTCCGGAGCCGGCGTGACCCACGCCGGGTTCGCAACCAGGGCCGCGCTCGTCGCGGCCCTTCTCGTCTCAGCGCTCGCGGGTGGGGTGCGCGTCGGGGGTGCGGCTCCGCTCCCCAGCGGAACGTTGCCCAGCGGCGTCGCCTACGAGCTCCGCCCCGATCCCAGCCAAGACGTGGCCGCGGTCGCGCTCTGGTACCGGGCGCCGGCGGCCGGCTTCGCCGACGCGCCGATCCCGGGGTTCTCGGGCCTCGCCGCCGACACGGTCGCCGCATCGGTCGGGGTGACCGGAACCTCGCTCGGCCAGCTCGTCGACGGCTTCGGCGGCGTCCTGAGCATCGGCGTCTATCCCGACAGTGTCTCCATCACGGCGGTCGTCCCGCCCGACCACGCGGCGGCGGTCGTGCGGGCGATGACCGCGGCCTACTTCGCGCCGGTGGTCACCGAGGACGGGATGGCCGTCGGGCTGCGGGAGACGGGCCAAGACGCGCTGGTACGCTCGTTCGACCCCTCAGAGGCGATCGAGGACGCGCTGGGGCCCTCGCTGTTTGCCAGCGGACCCATCCACGACCGGACGATCCCGGCCGCCGGTTCGTTCAAGGGGGTCGGCGTCGCGCAGGTGCGGACGTTCGCCGAGCGCGCCTTTCGACCGTCGAATGCAATCCTGGTCCTGACCGGGGCCGTCGACGACGGCGTCCTGACCGGCGTCGCGAGCCGGGCCGACGCCGCGCCGGGGGCCTCGGAAGCGCCCGCCGCCGAGACGGTGCGCCCGGCGCCAGCCGCTACCCCCGCGCCGGTCCCGGCGAACGCGACCGGCATCGGGCTGGGCTGGGTCGGTCCGCCGATCACCGACGAAGAGTCGGCGACTGCGCTCGACTTTCTGGCCGACGTGCTGTTCGCGCCCCGGACGGGCCTGGTGACCAAGGCCGTCGGCAACCGCAAGGCGTCCGTCAGCGGCAAGTTCGTCACCTATCACAGCGCTGGGGTCTTCTTGGTGACGATCTCGGGCGACGACGCCGCGGCGGTCCGGCCGATCGTCGAGAAAACGATCGCCCAGGCGACCCGGCCCCTCGCGCCGGCAGCGTTCGGCGCCGCCCGTACGGGCTTCGTCTATCGGCTGCTGGGCGACATGGAGACGCCGGCCGAGATCGCCGACACCTACGGCTGGTACGCCGTCGAGGGCGACGCCGCATACGCGCCGGCCGAGGGCGGCAGCGGCGGACGATACTTCGGGGTTGCCTCGGGGCTGACGCCGCAGGCGGTCGCACGCGCGGCCGCGCGCTACCTGGGCCATCCGCCGGCCACCGTTACCCTCGTCAAGGCGCAAGCCGGGGACAGCCACTCATGAGCCGCTCGCCCGCCGTGCTGGCCACGGTCCTCGCCCTGCTGGCGCCGCTGGGCGCCCAGGCGGCCCCGGCGACCGACGTGGTCGACCTCGGCGGTACCCGCGCCTACGTGCACACGGACGCCACCGTCGCGTTGACCGGCGTCGAGCTGTTCGTGCGCGGCGGGCTCGACCGCGAGAGCGATCACCAGAACGGGGCCGCGGCCCTGGTCGCGGAGACGGTGCTGCAGACGCCGGTCGACGGCGTCCCGCTGGTCGAAGCCGTCGACGGCCGCGGCGGGTCGCTGACCTTCGCCGTCGCCACCCAGTACGTGCGCTTCTATCTCGAGGCGCAACCGGAGAACATCGCGCCGTTGGCCGACCTGGTGGCGCGCGCGTTGCACGCACCGAGCTTCGATCCGACGACGCTGGCGGCGGCGCGCAGCGAGCTGGGCGACCGCATCGCCGACACCGAGAGC
>JBEKAU010000158.1:0-6255 GCA_050015755.1 Vulcanimicrobiaceae bacterium
GTTTCGCATCATCTGCGCGTGCTGCGAGAGGCGGCCCTCGTCTCGTGTGAACGTCGCGGGACCTGGGTCTACTATCGCCTCGCGCCCGACGCGCGCGCTCGCATCGACGCCGCCGTCCACTCCGCACTCCCGCAGGGAATCCTCGCATGAAAATGCACCTGAACCTCGCCACGCGCGACCTCGACGCCGCCGTCGCGTTCTACTCCACCCTCCTTGACGCGAAGCCCGCGAAGACGCTCGCCGATTATGCCTTGTTTGTCACGGAGCGCCCCGGCCTCGAGCTCGCACTCGACCTCGATGCAAACGCCCTCGCGGGACCGAGCGAGCATTTCGGCATCGTCGTCGATTCGATCGACGCGGTCGATGCGCAGATCACCCGTCTCGCCACCGCCGGCTACCGCACCGACGTCGAGCGTGAAGAGACGTGCTGCTACGCGAATCAGACCAAGGTTTGGGCCTCCGATCCGGACGGCCGCCGCTGGGAAACCTACGTCGTGCACGAAGACACAGAAGCGCGCGACGACGAGAACACCGCGTGCTGCTCGTGAACCCGGTACGCCGCTCATGAAGCCCAACGTCCTGTTCGTCTGCGTCCATAACAGCGGGCGCAGCCAAATGGCGGAGGCGTTCATGCGCCGCTTCGCCGGCGACGCCTTCGCCGTCCACAGCGCCGGCATCGAGCCGGGCACGCTCAACCCGCACGTCGTGCAGGCCATGGCCGAGATCGGATACGACATCTCCCGCGCGCGCACCAAATCCATCGCAGATACGGCGATCACGCGCAACGAGTACCGGCACGTGGTGACCGTGTGCGCCGAATCCGAAGCCGCACAATGTCCGATCTTCCCCACCGCCGGTCGGCGCGAGCACTGGTTCTTCGCCGATCCCGCCGCCATCACGTCGAAGGATCCCGCCGTGCTCATGCACGCCGTACGCTCGATCCGCGATCGCATGCTCGAACGCGTACGTACCTGGGCGCAGGAGAAGCAACGTGAACTCGATGCGGAGCGCGTGAGCGCGGGGTGAACCCGCGCGCCATCGTCGCCGAGTTCGTCGGTACAGCCATGCTGCTCGCCGCGATCGTCGGCTCGGGCATCACGGCCGAGCGACTGTGCGGCGGCAACGTCGGACTCGCGCTGCTCGCCAACGCCGTCGCCACGGGCGGTGCGCTGATCGCCCTCATCCTCACCTTCGGGCCGATCTCCGGCGCACACTTCAACCCGGCCGTCACGCTCGTTGATGCCTGGCGCGGCGGCCTGCCGTGGGCCGCAGCCACACCGTACATCGCGGCGCAGATCGTCGGCGCTCTCGCGGGCACCGCGCTCGCAAACATCCTGTTCGGCCTGCCGGCCTTGTTCGCGTCCCACCACGCGCGCGCCGGCCCGGCGCTGACGGCGAGCGAGTTCGTCGCCACGTTCGGACTCCTGTGCGTCATCTGGGGCTGTGCGCGATCGCACGCCAACGCGACGCCCTACGCCGTCGGGTCATACATCGTCGGCGCGTACTGGTTCACCCCGTCGACCTCGTTCGCGAACCCGGCCGTCACCATCGCGCGGGCGTTCACCGACACGTTCGCCGGCATCCGACCCGCAGACGTGCCACCGTTCGTCCTCGCGCAACTGCTTGGCGCGCTCGCGGCCACGGCGCTCTTCGCGTGGTTCGGCGCGGCAGACGAGGCGCAGGCCGCGGTGGTGACGTTGCCGCACGAGGCCACTTCGTGACGATCCGAGACCTGGTCCCCGAAGACGCGCCGGCCCTCGCCGCCATCTACAATGCGGCGGTCGAAAAGCGCCTCGCGACGTTCGACGAGCAGCCAACGCCGCTCGAGGACATCGCGGCGGACCTGCGTGCGGATCTCACGACACATCCCGGCGTCGCGGTCGTTCAGGACGGCCGTCTCATCGGCTACGCAGTTGCGTCCGCGCACTCGTCCTATCCGCCCTATCGCAACATCGCAGAGTTCTCCGTCTACGTGGCCGAGGACGCGCGCGGCCGCGGTGTCGGGCGGCGCGCTTTGGACGAACTGATCCTCCGGTGCGAGCAACGCGGCTTCACCAAGCTTCTCTCGCGCATTCTTGCGGAGAACCACGCGAGCCGCGGCCTGTGCGCGGCCGCCGGGTTCCGCGAGGTCGGGACGTACGAGCGTCACGCCAAGCTCGACGACGTGTGGCGGGACGTCGTCATCGTCGAACGCCTGCTCGGGGCTTCAACCGAAGCAACGTAATCTCATGAGTCGGCCCCCAACTCGCCTTCACGACGGGCCCCTTCACCTCGAAGTAGCCGACCGGTCGTCTCCACCCAAAAAGGCGCGCCTCACCGGAAGGTTAGGCATACCTAATTACGAATAGTGGTGTTCCTCATGATCGTCTGCATCTGCAACGCGCTCCGCGAGCGCGAGATCGAGCGCAACCTGGCAGCCGGCGTCCGCACCGTCGACGACGTCTTCTCGGCGTCAGGTTGCGAAGCGCGTTGCGGGACCTGCGTCCCCGAGATCGAGGGGATGCTGCTCCAGAAGCGCCAGCCCGACGGGGCGTCGAACGCGTCGACCAACGCGCGCTAGCGCAGAGGAGGACCCGTGCGGGCACCGGCGGCGATCATCGAGCAGCTCAACAAGATGCTCTTCAACGAGCTGACCGCGATCAACCAATATTTCTTGCACGCGCGGATGTTCCGCAACTGGGGCTTCTACGAACTCGGCGAACGCGTGTATCACGAATCGATCGGCGAGATGCGCCACGCCGACTGGCTGATCGAGCGGATCCTCTTCCTCGACGGCCTGCCCAACCTCCAAGACCTCGGTAAGCTGCGCATCGGCGAGAACGTCCCCGAAGCGCTCGACAGCGATCTGCGCCTCGAGATGACCGCCCGCGACGACACCGCCGCGTCGATCGCCCTCTTCGAGCGCGAGACCGACTACGTCAGCCGCGAGATCGCCAAGAAGATCCTCGTCGACTCGGAAGAGCACATCGACTTCCTCGAGACCCAGATCCGCCTCTTGGACTCGCTGGGAACCAAGAACTACTTGCAGTCCGCAGCCGGCAAACTCCGCACCCCCGACGGCCCCGCCGACTAACGCTACTCTTCGTCCGGCGGTACGAGGCGGAAACCCGCGATCGACGACGTGTTGAAGACAGCTTCCTTCGCGACCCCGGGTGTTCCCGGACCATCATCGCAGAAGAGCGTAATCTCGAGGTCGGCGTCTCGGTTGATGGTCGTGTCTTGAATTCCGTTGGCGACGATCGTGTACATCGAGTAGCGCTTGTAGTCACCAAACGGCTCTTGCCCCGGCTTGAAGAACACCTGGGTGAATCGGCCCATGTTACACGACCTTCTTTCCACGAACGGTTGCGACGTCGAGGTCGGGCGTCAGCTGCTCGGCCGGGACCACCAACTCCAGCAGCGCGGCGCGGCCGGCGAAGCGCGCGCGTGCGAATGCCGCAGCGAAGGCGTCGGTCGTCGTGACGCGTTCGGCATAGGCACCGAACGATTGCGCGTAGGCGACGAAGTCGGGGTTCGCGAGTTCGGTGGCGATGACGCGGGCGGGGTATTCGCGCTCCTGGTGGGCGCGGATGCTGCCGTATGAGGAGTTGTTGACGACCAGGATGATCGGGTCGAGCCCGTATTGCGCGGCCGTCGCGAGTTCTTGGCCGGTCATGAGGAAGCAGCCGTCGCCGGCGAAATCGATGACGAGCCGCTCGGGGTGGACGAGCTTTGCGGCGATCGCGGCCGGGAGGCCGTAGCCCATCGTACCGCTGGTCGGCGCGAGCTGCGTGCCACGGCGGCGGTACTGGTAGAAGCGGTGAACCCAGATCGCGTAGTTGCCGGCGCCGTTGCAGATGATCGCCTCGTCGGGCAACCTCGCGCCCAGATGCTGCATCACGGCGCCGAGGTCGAGCGTGCCGTTGCTCGGCGGCGGCTGGAGCCGCTTCTCGTAGTCGGCGTGGGCGGCTGCGGCCCAGGCGTCCCAGGGGCGATTCGCGGTCGGCGGCAGGGTTGCGAGCGCGCGCGCCATCGGCGCGACGCCGGCGTTGATCGGCAACGTCGCAGTGTAGACGCGGCCAAGCTCTTCGCTGCCGGGATGGACGTGGATCAGCGGCTGCGCCGGGCGCGGGATCGCCAGCAGCGTGTAGCCATTCGTCGAGGTCTCGCCCAGCCGCGGGCCGATCGCGAGCAGCAGATCGGCGTCCCGGATGCGCTGCGCGAGCGCGCGGTCCATCCCCAAGCCCGCGTGACCGGCATAGAGCGGGTGCGCGTTGTCGAACAGGTCTTGGCGACGGAAGGTCACCGCGACCGGTACTCCCTGCGCCTCCGCGAACGCACGGAGATCCTCGCACGCCTCGAGGGTCCATCCGCTCCCGCCCGCAAGCACCAGCGGCCGCTGCGCTGCGGCGAGCATCTCGACGATCTGCGCGAGTTGTTCGGCCGACGGGCTCGGCGGCGTCAGCGCGACGGGAGCGGCGTCGGCAACGTCGACCTCGTCGGTCAGCACGTCCTCCGGGATGCCGAGTACGACCGGGCCCGGTCGACCGAGCAGTGCGGTCGCGAACGCGCGCGCGATCGCTTCCGGGATGCGGCGCGCGTCGTCGATCTGCTCGGCGTACTTCGCCAGCGTCGCGAACGTGGTGCGCACGTCGATCTCTTGCCACGCCTCGCGGCCCAAGTGCTCGCGGCGCGGCAAGCCGACGATCAGCACCAGCGGCGTTGAGTCCTGCTTGGCGGTGTGGACCCCGATCGCGGCGTGCGTCGCGCCAGGGCCGCGCGTCACCATGACGACGCCGGGCCGACCGGTCAGTTTGCCGTACGCCTCGCCCATGTGTGCCCCGGCGGCTTCGTGGCGGCAGACGATGAACCGCATCGTGTCGCGGCGATCGTAGAGCGCGTCGAGCGCCCCGAGATAACTCTCGCCGGGGACGCCGAAGATCACCTCGACCCCGTGCTGCGCGAGCGCGGCGATGAGCACTTCGCCGCCGCTGCGTGTCCTTTGCTCGCTCACGCGATCGCGTCGAGTCGGGCGTCGGTCTCGTCAGGCACGATCCAATTCAGCGCGAGGAAGATCACCATCGTCACCACCACGAAGACACCGAGCCGCGTCGGCAACGCGCTCGCGCCGCCCGTGCTGCTCAGCGTCACCAGCGTCGGCATGAAGCCACCGATCGCGTACCCGACATTCCACGAGAGCGCCGTCCCCGAAGCGCGGATGGCGGTGGGATAGCGACGGGTCAGGAACAGGACGATCGGCGCGGTCGCGACCGGCGAGACCATCGTCAGGAGCAGCGACCAGGTGCGCAGCGCGCCCACCTGGGTCGGATGCAGGCCCGCCAGCACGTGGTAGATGAGCGGCACGCACACCAGGCCCAGCACGCCGCCGATCAGCATCGTGCGGCGCACGCCGAGCACGCGCGTCACCACCCCGGCCACACACGCGGCGAGGATCGTTGCCAAGCTGCTGACGATCAGGATGTCGCCCGCCACCGCTTTGGGCACCTTGTCGACGGTGGTGAGGAAGGTCGGGATGAATCCCGCCGTCAGGTAATACAGCGTCGCGCCGCCGCCGACGATCAGCGCGTTGACGACGAACACGCGCCGATACGTCCCGGTGAACAGCGCGTGCAGCGGCTTCTCGCGCGTCGCCTTCGCCGCGGCCACCCGCCGCCACGCCGGCGTCTCTTCCGTCATCGCGTAGATGACCAGGCCCACCACGGCGCTGAGCAGACCCGAGAAGAACATCCAGCGCCAGCCCCACACCGCGAAGGCCGGGCCAGGAAACGCACGCGCGGTCACCGCGAACGCGATCGAGGCGAGCAGTGCGCCGGTCCCCGAACCACCTCCGCCGCTCGTGAGCCCCGAGACGATCGCACGCCAGCGCGCGGGCACCGTCTCCAAGCCGATCGTGTGCGTTGCCGCAACGACGCCACCGACGAACACACCCTGCACCAACCGCAACGCGAGAAAGAGCAGCGGTGCCAACAGCCCGACCTGCGCGAGCGTCGGCAACGTCCCGAGCAGCGCCGTCACGACGCCGACACCGACGAACGCGACGAGCAGCGCCGGGCGACGGCCGCGCCGATCGGCAAACGGCCCGAACAGCGCCGAGCCGACGGGCCGCATCACCAGCGTTACCGCGAAGGCGCCATACACCGCCGCCAGCGAGACCAGCTCGTTGTGTGCCTTGAAGAACAGCGGTCCGATCGTCGGCGCGACGTAGAGGATGATGAACAAATCGAAAAGGTCGAGCGCCCAGCCGAGGACGGACGC
>JBEKAU010000159.1:0-6252 GCA_050015755.1 Vulcanimicrobiaceae bacterium
CGACACGCGCATCGTTGTCGCGCACACGCGCGAACACGACAAGCCGGGATCGGCGGGTCGGCGGCGAACCTTCGGGGCATGCGTACGGAGACGAGTCCGCAGCTTCGGCCGGCGAGCAAGCGGATCAGCCGGGTCGACGTCATCGGGGTGCCGATGGACCTCGGCGCGGACCGGCGTGGGGTCGACATGGGACCCTCGGCGATTCGCTATGCGCGGCTGAAAGAATCGCTGGAAAAGCTCGGGCTCACGGTCGCCGACCATGGGAACCTTCGGGTGCCCGTCCCCGAATCGGCGACGGTTGCCGAACAGAACGCGAAGTACTACCCGATCATCAAGGCGGTTTGCGACGAGCTGGCCGACATCGTCCAAGGCGTGGTTGCCGGGGGCGCCTTCCCGCTCGTGCTGGGCGGCGATCACTCGATCGCGATGGGGACGCTGGCCGGTGTCGCGCGGGCGCGCGGGCGTGCGCCGGGCGTCATTTGGGTCGACGCGCACGGCGACATCAATACCCCGCTGACCTCGCCCTCGGGCAACGTCCACGGGATGCCGGTCTACTTCGCGCTGGAAGAACACGCGGTCGATCCCAAGCGGATGGCGTTCATCGGCCTGCGCGACGTCGACGAGGGCGAGAAGGCCGCGATCCGCGAGCTCGGCGTGAAGGCGTTCACGATGAGCGACATCGACCGGCTCGGGATGAGCCGCGTCGTCGACGAAGCGCTGGCGATCGTTGGGGATGGGCCCGAATCGGTACACGTCTCGTTCGACATGGATGGCGTCGATCCGCAGGAAGCGCCGGGTGTCGGGACGCCGGTGCGCGGCGGGATCACCTATCGCGAAGCGCATCTCTTGATGGAAGGCGTCGCCGAGTCGGGAACCCTCGGGTCGCTCGAGATCACGGAGATCAACCCGATCCTCGACCGCGAGAACCAAACCGCGATCCTGGCCGTCGAGCTGATCCTCTCCGCGCTCGGGAAGACGACGCTCTGAGCTTCGACCGTGCCGCCTTCGAGCTGCGGCGGCTCACGTTCGAGGACGTCCTCGAACCGGAGCTCACCCCCGAGCAGCGGGTCGCGCTTCAGGTGCGCGACGGCGCTCGCTCGACGTGCCCGTGTTGCGGCTATCCGACGATCAACGGTCGCGGTGCGTACGAGATCTGTCCGCTCTGTGGCTGGGAAGACGACGGACAGGACGACGTCGAGCGAACCCGATCCGGTTCGCCGCGGCCCGACGATGTCGTCGGCGGACCCAACCACGACTACTCGCTGACCGAGGCGCGCGAGAACTTCGCGACCTACGTGACGATGTACCGGCCCACCGACCGCGACTTCGAACGCGAGCGCGCGCAGACCGACGTCAAGCGCCGGATCGCCGGCGCTTACGATCGCTGCGTCGACGGCGAGGCGACCTTCGTCGAAGCCGACGCCGAAGCGCACGCCTTGATGGACGACCTGGGCTAGCAAGCGTCCCGCTGACCGGGAAAACGGAATTTCCGCACGCACGCGGCGCGCGGTAGAAGGCTCGACCGATTTCGGTGGCATACCGGATACAAATGGCGATCTTTGCTCCGCTGGGCATGCTGAACGGCCGTCAATGGCGCGCGTTCATTGCGGCCTTCCTCGGTTGGACGTTGGACGCGTTCGACTTCTTCGTCGTGACGTTCATCGTTCTCGACGTCACCAAAGACTTCGGCCTCTTCACCACCAACCCGTTGACGGGGCAAGCGATCCCCGATACGACACGGGTGGCGCTCGCGATCACGCTCTCGCTCATGTTCCGGCCGGTCGGAGCGCTGCTTTTCGGCATCCTGGCGGACCGGTACGGTCGGCGCGGACCGCTGATGGCCAGCGTCTTGCTCTACTCGTTCTTCGAGTTGCTCAGCGGTTTCTCTCCGAATCTCACCGTGCTGCTCGTCCTGCGCTGTCTGTACGGGATCGCGATGGGTGGCGAGTGGGGCGTGGGTGCTGCGCTCGCGCTCGAGACGTTGCCGGCGGAAGCGCGCGGGGTCGCGTCAGGTATCATCCAACAGGGCTACGCCTTCGGCTACCTGATCGCCGCGTTCGTGTATCGCGAGTTTTATGGGGCGATCGGCTGGCGCGGCATGTTCTGGGTCGGCGTGCTGCCGGCACTGCTCGTGCTCTACATCCGCTCCGGCGTGCAAGAGTCGCCCGTGTTCCTGGCGGGTGAGCACCAGCGTCTCGGCGAGAGCGGGAACCTGTTCAAGTCGATCATCCAGAATCCACTGCTGTATATCTTCGCGATCATCTTGATGGCCGCGTTCAACTTCATGTCGCACGGCTCGCAAGACCTGTACCCCTTGTTCTTGCAGCAGCAGCGTGGTTTCGCGCGCGATATCGTCGGCAACGTCACGATCATCATGAACGTCGGCGCCATCATCGGCGGCACGCTCTTCGGTGCGCTCTCGCAGCGCTACGGACGCAAGCTCATCATCGCGATCTGCTGTGTGCTGGGCGCGTGCGCGATCCCGCTGTGGACCGGCGCACCGACGGCCGCCTTACTCGCGGTCGGTGCGTTCATCATGCAGTTCTTCGTGCAGGGTGCCTGGGGCGTCGTTCCTGCGCACCTCAACGAGCTCTCACCGGCGTCGGTGCGCGGCACGTTCCCGGGCTTCACCTATCAGCTCGGCAACCTCATCACTGCCTTCGCGGTCGTTTGGGAGTCGGCGATTGCGCACAAGTACTTCCCGCTTCCGTCGCCGGCGACGGCCGACTACGGACACACGATGCAGCTCGTGATGCTGGTCGTGTTTGCGGTTGTCTTCGTCGTGACGTTGATCGGGCCGGAAAAGCGCGGCATCAGCTTCGAGGGGGAGACGACCAAGGCGGCCTAGCCGCCTCGCTCAGCGCGGCGCGCCGGTTCGCTTCAGGCGACCGGCGTTGCCTGTGCGTGCGCGGCCAGCGTGTCGAAGGCGGCCAGTTGCTCGCGTTGCCAGGCCGCGTCGCGACCCAGCTCGGCCGCCAACAGCGCGGCCGCGGCGGGCGCGGAGGCGCGCGCGGCCGCCGCATCGAGGAAGAGCGCGCGCGTGCGGCGCGCCAGCACGTCGTCGAGGCTGCGCGCCATCTCGTTGCGTGCCGCGTACACGACCTCGGCCCGCGTGTACGGCAGCCGCGTGTCGAGCGGCACGGCGAGCGCGGGGTCGGCGTGCTCGAGCGCCAGCACCGCCGCGGCGTCGGTCCCGTAGGGACGCAGCCGCTCCTCGGCCGGCACGGGCCCGAGCGCGCCGCGCAGCGGGAGTCGCTCGGTCGTCGAGGGTGCCGGGGCGAGCGCGCCGATGCGCATCGCCGCGTCGATCGTATCGGCGGCCATCTTGCGGTAGGTCGTCCACTTCCCGCCGGTGATCGTGACCAAGCCCGAAGGCGCGACGTCGATCACGTGCTCGCGCGAGAGCGCGGCGGTACTCACCGCGCTGCGGTTGACCAGCGGCCGCAGGCCGGCCCACGCGGCGAGGATGTCCGACGTACGTAGCGGCGTGACCAGATAGCGGTTCACCGTCTCGAGGATGTAGGCGATCTCGGCGTCGGTCGGCTGCGGGTCGAGTTCGGCGTGATCGACCGGAATGTCGGTCGTGCCGATCACCACATGCTCGTGCCACGGCACCGCGAACAGCACGCGCCCGTCGGATGTCTTGGGCACCAGGAGCGCGGCGCTCGCATCCCCGAGTGCGCTCGCGCGAACGACGATGTGGGAGCCGCGGCTGTGCGCGAGCAGCGCCGGCGCCGCCGGCACGTCGAACCGCCGCACGTCGTCGACGAAGATCCCGGCGGCGTTGACGACGACCTGCGCGCGAATCGTCAATTCCTCGCCGCTCTCCACGTCGTGCACCCGCACACCGGCGATGCGTGCGCCATCGTAGACGAAGCCGACGGCGCGCACGTAGTTGGCAACCGCCGCGCCCTGGTCGACGGCGGTGCGCGCTAGCGTGACCGCCAAACGCGCGTCGTCGAACTGACCGTCGTGATAGATGATCGCGCCGTGGAGACCGTCGGGGCGCAAGGCCGGGATGCGGGCGCGCGCGCCGCGGGCGCCGACGATACTGCTGCGGGGGAAGGCGTTGCCCCAGCCGGCGAGCACGTCGTACGCCGTCAACCCCGCGCCGTAGTACGGCAGCTCGAACCAGCGGTAGGCCGGGATGACGAAGGCGCGGTCGTGCACGAGGTGCGGGGCGTTGCGCAGCAAGTTCGTGCGTTCGTGCAGCGCCTCGCGCACCAGGCCGATGTCGCCCTGCTGCAAGTAGCGCACGCCGCCGTGGACGAGCTTGGTCGAACGGCTCGAGGTCGCCTTCGCGAAGTCCTCGGCTTCGATCAGCGCGGTGCGGTAGCCGCGCGCGGCCGCATCGAGGGCAGACCCCAAGCCCGTCGCACCGCCACCGACGATCAGCACGTCGAAGCGCTCCGCGCGCAGACGCGCCACACCGTCGGCGCGGTTCATGCGCGAGCCCACCCCCGCGACCGTTCGACCGCGGCCCGCCAGCGCGTGAGTGCGGCGTCGCGCGCAGCGGCCTTCATCTCCGGTTGGAAGCGCTTGTCCTCGCGCCATTGCTTGGCGACCGTCGCGACGTCGGGCCAGTAGCCGGCGTGCAAGCCGGCCAAGTACGCCGCGCCCAGCGCCGTCGTCTCGACGATCGCCGGACGCGAGACCGGAACGCCCAGCATGTCGGCCTGGAATTGCATCGTCAGGTCGTTCGCCGACGCGCCGCCGTCGACGCGCAGCTCCTTGAGCGGAACGCCCGCGTCGCGCTCCATCGCCGCGATGACATCGGCGGTCTGGTAGGCCATCGCTTCGAGCGCCGCCCGGGCGAGGTGCGCGCGCGTCGTCCCGCGCGTGATGCCGATGATCGTCCCGCGCGCGTACGGATCCCAATACGGCGCACCGAGCCCGGCGAAGGCGGGGACGAAGTAGACATCGCCGGTGTCTTCGACCTGCCGGGCGAGGAACTCGACTTCCGGTGAGCGCTCGAAGAGACCCAGCCCGTCACGCAGCCATTGGACGGCCGCGCCGGTGACGAAGATCGAGCCTTCCAGCGCATACGTCGCTTTGCCGGGCTGCAAGCCGAAGGCGATCGTGGAGAGCAGGCCCTGCGTGCTGCGCACGACCTGGTCGCCGGTGTTGAGGACGACGAACGAGCCGGTGCCGTAGGTGTTCTTGGCCATCCCGCGCTCGAAGCCGGCCTGGCCGACGAGCGCGGCCTGCTGATCGCCGGCGACGCCGCCGATCGCGATCGCACCGCCGAAGTGGTCGCTCACCGTCGTCCCGAAGTCGGCAGTGGACGGCAGCACTTCGGGCAGCACGCTCTTGGGGACGTTGAGCGCGCGCAGCAGCTCGTCACTCCACTGCAAGGTGTGGATGTCGAAGAGCATCGTGCGCGAGGCGTTGGTGACGTCGGTGACGTGCCTTTTCCCGCCGGACAGATTCCAGATCAGCCAGCTGTCGACGGTGCCGAAGGCGATCTCGCCGGCGTCGGCGCGTGTGCGCAGACCGGCCACGTTGTCGAGCAGCCACGCGATCTTCGTCCCCGAGAAGTAGGGGTCGACGAGCAGGCCGGTCAGGGCGGTGACCGTCTCACCCAACCCGCGTTTGGTCAGGTCTTCGCACATCGGCGCGGTGCGTCGGTCCTGCCAGACGATCGCGTGCGCGACGGGCCGGCCGGTTGCGCGTTCCCACAGGATCGTCGTCTCGCGCTGATTGGTGATGCCGATCGCCGCCACGTCGGCGGCCGAGACCCGCGCGTTGCGCAGTGCGTTGCGGGCGACCGCGAGCTGCGAGGACCAGATGTCGTTCGCGTCGTGCTCGACCCAGCCGGGCTGCGGGAAATGTTGCGGAAACTCTTGCTGGTCGAAAGCAACGATCGAGCCCTGCGCGTCGAACACGATCGCGCGCGAGCTCGTGGTGCCTTGGTCGAGGGCGAGGATGACGGGCATACGACGCTCAGCCGACCGCGATCACGGTGGCTCGGTGCGGCGCGCGCTCGTCGGGAGGTGGAAGGCGTCGATACCGCCGGGGTCGGGGAAGACCTTGCCCGGATTCATGATCCCGAGCGGGTCGATGGCGTCCTTGATGCGCCGCATCAGGGCCAACACGTCGGCGCCCAGGTCGAGCTCCATGAACTGCTTTTTCAGCAGCCCGATCCCGTGCTCGCCGGAGAGCGTGCCGCCCAGCTCGACGGCCGCCTCGAAGATCTCGCGCGCGGCCGCTTCGACGCGCCGCATCTCCTCGGGGTCGCGTTTGTCGCACAGC
>JBEKAU010000160.1:0-6240 GCA_050015755.1 Vulcanimicrobiaceae bacterium
GCGGGAGACCCGAAGTGAAATCGCAGACGCAGACCTCGTCCTCGGATCGGGCGAGCGTGGCGAGGATCGTCAGCCGGTGCGGGTCGGCGAGGGCCTTGAAGACGGCGGCATCCGAGGAGCGATCGACCGGGTCCACCACGGCCGGCGGGCAACACCGTTGCATCGACATAGTTCGATATTACTCCTATATCGGCGCATGTCAATACAGCCCGTCGGCGATCTCCGCGGTGCGTCTCGAGCAGAAACGGCATGGAAGCGCCCCGCAGCCGGTAGCATAACGACCGTTTCTCCCGGAGAAACAATCCGCCGGCCACCGTTGACCGGTGGAACCCATTGCCGTAGAGTCGGGCATAGGTGGATACCGGGAAAAACCTCCCGCTGGGCGGGAAGAACGATGAGCAGCTCCGCACCGTCGCCCGCTCGGCCGAAGTCCTGGAGTTGCTCGTCGGCGAGGGCGCGCTCACGCTGCGCGACGTGCAGCGCCGGCTGGGCCTCGGGCACTCGGTCGCGCATCGCATCCTGCAAACCTGGACGGCGCTCGAGTACCTCTCGTTCAACCCCGAAACGAAGGTCTATCGCGCCGGCACCAAGCTGATGTGGGTCGGCACGAAAGTGCGCACCGCGCTCGACGATCCGGATTTGCACGCGCGACTGGCGACGATCACCGAGCAGCTCGGCTTCACCGCCAACGTCGGGATTCTCGAGGGCCGCGTCGTCGTGCACGTCGCGCGTAGCGCGGTGCGTCAATTGCTGCCGTTCGAAGTGCATGCCGGTTCGTCGTTGCCGGCGCATGCGACGGCGATCGGGCGCGTGCTGCTCTCGGCGCTGCCGGAATCACGCGTGCGTACGCTCTACAGCGAAGCCGGCTTCGCCGTCTACACCGAGAACACGATCGCCGATCTTCCCACGCTGCTGGCCGATCTTGCGCAGGTGCGCAGCAGCGGCTACGCGGTCGCGATTCGGACGATTGAGACGGGTATCGCGAGCGTGGCCGTCCCGTTGCGCGACGCGGACGGCCGGGTGGTCGCCGCGCTCAACGCGGTCGGACCGACGGCGTCCTTTGCACCGGCCGACGTGCGCGACCGCATCTTGCCGCTCTTGCGGCAACTTGCCGCGGCGCCGATTGAATTACCGGCGATCTTCGGCGGCCATCGCCGCCGCGAGGCGTTGGGCGCGTGACGCCCAAGGAGCGAGCATGAGCACGAGCATCGGACGTAGAGCATTCATCGCCGGCGCGGCGGCAGCGAGCGGCGCGGCGGTGACCGGGTTCCCGGCGATCGTTCGCGGCGCCGACGTGCCGCACGTCAAGTATCAGACGCTCTCGACCGGATTCGGTGTCATCCTCAACGACGCGCTGGTCAAGAATCGCTTCGACCTCAAACACGGCATTCAGATCGACATCACCGGGACGCAGCCCTCGCTCAGCGCGTATTACAACGACCTGATCGCCGGGACGACCGACATCGCGATCGGGGGGTGGGACGCGTTCGCGCAGCGCTATCTCGCCGGCGCGCCGATCCAGATGGTCACCATGCTGACGACGGCGGGAATGGTCGGCGTCGTCGCCGGCGCCCACGGGCCCTCGACTCCCGAAGAGTTGAAGGGGAAGACGGTCGCGGGCGTCCTCTCGTCGGGGACGTATCGGCTTGCCGCCGCCGCGTTGCGCGACTTCCACCACGTCGACCTCGAGCACGACGCGACGGTGCAGAACGTCGAGAGCCCGGCGACGGCGGTCACGTTGGTCGTCGCGAACCGAGCCGACGCGGCCGTGTCGTGGGAGCCGAACCTGAGCGTGGGCATCGCGCGCGATCCTTCGCTGCGCGTCATCTACGACGCGGGGGAGGACTTCCGCCGCCATCTCGGTTCGCCGATGCCGTTCTTCGCGCTGGCCGGCCGCAAAGAGCTGCTCGACCAGAACCCCGGGATCGGCACGAAGATCGCGGCTGCGTTCGACGATGCGATCCACTGGATCACCGCCAACCAAGACGCGGCGATCGCCGACTCCGCGCCGCTGATGGAGGTGCCGCCGGCGGCGCTCAGGCTCGGTTTTTCGGCCGGCCGTTTCACCTTCGAAGCGCTGCCGATGATGGATCCCGAGGGACGCAAGACGGTCGCGATCGCCGCGGCCTACCTGCTCAAGAACGGGCAACTGCCGCGCAAACTCGACGATGGTTTCTTCGCCCTCCGCTGAGTTCCGGCAGCGCAGCGATGCGTTCGCCGGGCTGGTGGTCATCGTCGCGATCGTCGCGGCGATCCAGATCGCGAGTTTCTTCCTCCCCGCCTACATCATGCCGGCGCCACTGGTCATCCTGGCGGCGCTCGGCCACGAGCTGACCCACGATACGCTCGACGTGGTGGCGACCCTGCTGCGCCTGTTCGGCGCGGTGCTCGCCTCGCTGGTCATCGGCACGGCACTGGGCATCGTGATGCTGACGGCGACGTGGCTGCGACCGTACCTGCGCGCGCTGCTCGTCGTCGACACCGGCATCCCGGCCCTCTCGTGGATGATCATCGCCGTCTTCTGGTTCCGCAACCCCGAGCAGCGGATCTTTTTCATCCTGTTCCTGATCTTGCTGCCGTTCTACGCGATCAACGTGTACGACGGGCTCCAGGCGCTGCCGCGAGACTTGGTCGAGATGGTCGAGAGCTTTCGCCCGACGCGGCTGCAGGCGTTCCGCTATCTGTGGCTGCCGCACTTGATCCCCTACGTGATCCTCACGACCAAGTCGGTGATCGGCTATGCGACCCGCATGGTGATCTTCGCCGAGCTGATCGGTGCGGCGCTGGGGATCGGGGCGAAGATGGCCGTCGCCGAGTCGGCGTTCAAGATGGACGACATCCTGGCGTGGACGGTGCTGCTGGTCATCCTCAACGTCGTCCTGCAAGCGTTGATCGGCCTGGTCGAGCGGCGGCTGCTGCACTGGCGCGGCGAGGTCGCGGTGCGATGAGCGCCGCTGCCGAGATCGTCCTCGAGCGGGTGACGTGCGTCTTCAACGGCGTTACCGCGGTCGACGCGTTGAGCCTGGAGGTCGCGCGCGGCGAGACGGTCGCGTTGGTGGGTCGGACCGGGGCGGGCAAGAGCACCGCGATCAACGTCATCTTGGGCTCGTTGGCACCGACCTCGGGCCGGGTGCGCGTCGCCGGCTGCGATCCGCACCGCGAGTTTCGCAAGCTGCGCGGCAAGCTTGCGATCAGCTTCCAGAACGATCGGCTCTTGCCGTGGCGGACCGCGCTCGAGAACGTCGCGCTCGGCTTGCAGATCGGTGGCGTCCACGGAACGCAGGCGCGCGAGCGCGCCCGCGGCTGGCTCGCACGCGTCAAGATGAGCGACGCCGAAGACAAGTACCCGCACGAGCTCTCGGGTGGGATGCGTCAGCGCGTCTCGCTCGCGCGCACGCTCGCGGTCGATCCGGAGATCGTGTTGCTCGACGAGTCGTTCAGCCAGCTGGATCAGGTGACGTCGGCCGAATTGCGGCACGATTTCCGCCAGCTCGTGCGCGATTTGGGCAAGACCTGTCTGTTCATCACCCATCGTATCGAGGACGCGGTCGAGATGGCCGATCGGGTGCTCGTCCTCGCTCCGCCGGCGCACGTCGTGCTCGAGGTGCGTCCGAGCGATCATCCCGATCCCCGCGTGCTCATCGAGCGCATCGCGACTGCGATGCTCGCCGAGCACGTCCCCTCACGTCAGGAGTAACGCGTGTCCACCACCGAGCCGCAGGACGTCATCGTCCTGCGGAGGGAGCATTGGCTGGAGATCCAGATCCAACGCCCCGAGAAGATGAACGCGATCCGCGAGCAGACCGCCGCCGAGATCCTCGACCTGCTCGCCGAGGCCGAGGGCGATCGCACGATCGCCGCGGTGCTCCTGAGCGGCACCGAGAAGGCGTTCTGTACCGGCATCGACACCAGCGAGTTCAGTATCGGTCCCGGTGAGAAGTTCGATTTCTACCGCAAGCGCCGACGGCTCCGCAAGACCGGGCAGCTCTTCCGCACGCTGCCCGAGTACAGCAAACCCGTGATCGCGGTCGTCGAAGGCTACGCGCTGGGCGGCGGTTTCGAGTTGGCGCTGTGCGCCGATTTCATCGTGGCCGGCGCGAAAGCGACCTTCGGGCTGCCCGAAGTGAAGCTCGGGATGATGCCGGGCGGCGGCGGGACGCAGACGCTGGCGCGACTGGTCGGCAAACCGCTGGCGAAAGAGCTGATCTGGACCGGGCGGCGTCTGAGCGCGCAGGACGCGCTGGGCTATCGCATCGTCAACCACGTCGTCGCGCAGGGCGAGGCGCTGACCAAGGCGCGCGAGCTGGCCGAGACGATCGCGGGCGGCGCGCCGATCTCGGTCATGATGAGCAAGCTCGCGATCGAGCGCGGTGGCGACATGTCACTCGCGAACGGGATGGCCTACGAAGGCGACGCATCGTTCTTCCTGTATCTCACCGACGACCGCGACGAAGGGCTCGCGGCCTTCCGGGAGAAGCGCGCGCCGGCATTTCGGGGCCAATGAGCGGCCCCCGCGACATCGCGATCGTCGGCTACGCCGAGACGAAGATCGACGTCAAGACCGGCCGCAGCGCATACGACCTGTGCGGCGAGGCACTCGCGCAACTCTTGGCGCGCACGGGGATCGACAAGCACGAGATCGACGGCATGAACGTTGCCGTCGCGCTCAGCGAAGCGGCCAACCCGTTCTACGCCGTCTACATGGCCGACGCGCTGGGCATCAGCCCGACCTGGCTGCAGCTCGGCGGCCTGGGCGGTGCGTCGAGCATCGGCGGCGTCGCTCGCGCGGCGAGTGCGATCCGCGACGGGCTGTGCACGATGGCGCTGATCATCGGCGGCGACGCCCCGAGCACGCACTGGTCCGCGAACTACGCCGCCTACAAAGACGAGTTCCAGGACCCGACCGGCATTCAAGGGCCGCCCGGGATGTTCGGCCTCATGCTCAGCCGCTATGTCAAGGACTACGCGCTCGATCCGCAGGCGCTGGGCAAGATCGCGATCACCCAGCGCGAGGGCGCGCTGGTCAACGAGAATGCGTGCGGCAAGCTGCGCAAGCCGCTCACGATGGACGATTACTTGAAGTCGCGGATGGTGTTCGATCCGCTGCGGCTGCTCGATTCGGTGATGTGGGCCGATGGCGCCAACGCCGTGCTGGTGACCAGCGTCGAGAACGCCGATCGTCTCGGACTGCAGCAGCGTGTCTTCCCGAGCGCGTACGCCGAGTTGACCAATCACCTCGGCGACGAACCGGAGCCGGACGTCACCGAGAGCGGTTTCACCGTCGTCGGCCCGCGCGCGCTCAAGGCGGCGGGGATGACGCCGGCCGAGGTGCGGATGTTCCAGCCGTACGACGACTTCACCATCGCGGTGCTGCTGCAGCTCGAGCAGATCGGCTTCTGCGCGCGTGGCGAGGGCTCGCGCTACGTCCTCGAGACCGACCTCTCGCCGCGCGGTGCGCTGCCGGTCAACACCGGCGGGGGCCAGATCTCATGCGGGCAGCCTGGCCTGGCCAGCGGCGGGCTCAATCTGGTCGAAGCGGTGCGGCAGATGTTCGGGGAGGCCGGCGAACGGCAAGTCGACGATCCGCGCAACGCGATGGTCACCGGGATCGGCGTGATCCCCTACGCGCGCAATTGGTCGGTCAGCAACGTGCTGATCCTGGAGGCGTAGTCGCATGCCCGAACCATCGGCCCGTCCGGTCCCGAAGATCGGCACCTACGTCGATTCGCGGCCCTTCTGGGACGGCGCGCGCGAAGGGAAATTGGTGCTGCAGTATTGCCTGGACACCGGGCGCTTTCAGCACTATCCGCGACCGGTCAGCCTCTACACCGGTAGCCGCAACCTCGCCTGGCGCGAGGTCTCGGGCAACGGCGCGGTGTTCGCGTGCACGATCGCGCGCGTCCCGGCGCCCGGCTTCAGCGACCTGGTCCCGTACGTGGTCGCGACCGTGCAGCTCGACGAAGGCGTGCGCATCATCGCGCGCATCGTCGGCTGTGCGCCCGAGGACGTCGCCATCGGCATGCGGGTGAAGGTCGCCTTCGAAGAGCTGGGCGACCGTCGCTACCCGGTGTTCGAGCCGGCGGCGTAGCGGCGTGCGATGAAGATCGGCAGCTTCTTGCGCGGGATGGCCCTGCGCCACCCCGACCGCGAAGCGGTCGTCTGCGAGGGTCATCGCATCAGCTTCGGTGCGCTCGACGCCCGCACCGACGCGGCAGCGCGCGCACTGCGGCGAGGCGGTGT
>JBEKAU010000161.1:0-6232 GCA_050015755.1 Vulcanimicrobiaceae bacterium
GCCTACGGTGACCTGCCCGTCGTCGTTGCGCTGCGCAAGGGCGAGCGCGACGTCGAGCGGGTGCAAGCGGCCCTGGCGGCCGTCGATCCGCTCATCGCCCGCGCACAGACGGCGTTGGCGACGATCCGCCGCGGGCCGCTGCCGGCGCCGCTGACCGCGACCATCGCCCGCATCCGGGCCGAGGTCGGGGCCTTCCGCAGCGCTCGTCGCTCCTAGCGACTAGCCTTCCTCACCGCCGCCGTCGGGCGGCTCCCACGACCAGCCGAAGCCGTCCTTCGGCGGCGCCGCGCCGCCGAACGGGACGTCGTCGTCCGCGGCATCGTCGGGCAGCGCGAACGGTGCGCCGAAGGGCGACCCGGCCGGGGCTGCCGGCGGGGCCTGCGGGACCTTCGGCGGTGCCGGCGCGGGCTTGGCGGCCGCGGGTTTGGGGGCGGGCTTCGGTGCGGGCCCGGGCTTCGGCGCGGGCGCCGGCTTGGCGGCCGGAAGCTGGGGCGTCTCCTCGTCGTCTTCGGCAAAGCCGAAGCTCTCGGGGGGGACGGCGCTGGGCGGCGGCGGCTTGATCGCCGGGCGCTGACGCGCCGGCGGCTTGGCCTTCGGCAGCGCGGCAGCGGGCTCGGCGGCGACCAACGCCGGCGGTGCCAGCTCGACGCCCGGCCGGAACGGTTCGATCGCGCCGTGCGGCGGCGTCACGCCGGCGCCGGTGCCGACCAGGACGATCCGCGAGAGCGGCAGCAGCTGCGCGTCCGGACGGGCCGCGAGCTCGCGCAGCTCGTCGAGATAGCTCTCCGGCATCTCTTCGATCGCCATCGCGTCCAGCACGAGGTCGACCGTCTGCGCCACGGCGCTCTTGGGCGGCACGCGGGTGAAGGTCAGCAGCGACTGCCACACATCGCCCTTGGCGATGGCGAGCAGCTTGCGCCAATAGTCGATCGGCTGATAGCCCTCGAACTGACCCGCCTCGCGCTTGGCGCGCGAATAGAGCGAGGCGATGCGGCGGCCGAGCGGATCGGCCGGCGGCGAGGGTTCGACCAGGACGACACGTTTGGCGGCGCGCGCCATCTCGGTGATCACCTGGCCGTGGAAGCCGGGGTCGATCTCGTGCAGATAGTGCATCGCGACCGCCGCGTCGTAGGTGCCCTCGGGCGCGGGGATCATCGTCGCGCTGCCGCGGATCGGCTCGGCGCCGAGCCGTTCGATCTGCGCGAGCACCTCGTCGTCGGCGCTGAGCGCCTCGGCCTTGACGCCGAGTTGGAGCGCCCGCGCGAGCCACGCTCCCTCGTTCGGCAGGCCCAGGAACAGCACGCGCTCACCGGAGCGCAGCGCCATGGCGTCCCAGATCTGCTCGTCGATGCGGTAGGACTCGCGCTGAAAATCAGATGGATTGATCATTTAGGGAAGGTGGGACTCGAACCCACATGAGCTCACGCTCGGTCGCTTTTGAGGCGACTGCGTATACCGTTTCGCCACTTCCCCATGTACCATGCTCGCGGCAGGCGCATTCGCGGCCACCCAGGCACGCTCCGCTTCGCCGAACCGCGCCGGGTCCGCCTGGCTGCTCGCCGCTTGCAGCGCATAGGTGACGCGGGTCGGCCCGGGCGCCAACGTCAGTCGTAACGTCCCGTTCGAGCGGTGCGGTTCCCAGCGGGCGGCGACGACGTCGGCCGGCGGCCAGGACACCGCGGTCGCTTCGCGGCCGTCCGCCGAGAGCACGACGACCCCGCCGCGCTCGGGGTGGAGGTCGATCGGCGTGCCGAGATCGGCGGCCAGGGGAGCGTCGCCGTCGAACGCGGCGTGCCCGGCGAGCGCATCGAGCACGACCCCGCGTTCGTCGGACGCCTGCGGAAAGCGGTCGTCGCGGTCGACGATGACGCGCGATGCATGCGGGTCGAGCGCGATCGTGCGCGCGAAGCACGCCGAACCGACGACGAGGTCGGGCGCATCGAGCGTCGTCGTCACGACGGCGTGCGGACCGCTCTGCGCGATCGTTGCGTCGACGTTGCGATCGAACGTGCCGGCCGGATACGAGCGCGTCCATTTGCCGATGCGATCGGTGCTCGACGGGGGCGGCGGCGCGCTGACGTCGTCGCGCAGCGCGCCGGTCGCATCGAACGCGTTCGCGTCGGTCGCGAGGTCCTCGAAGACCGGACTGCGCGCGCCGCCGTGGGGGACCAGGACCATCCGCACGCGATCGTTCTGCAGCACGACGTCCGCGCTGCCGTCGGCGAAGACGTCGGCGTTCCACGCACGCGCTTCATCGGCCGTCACGGTCTGCATGCCGGCGAGCGGCACGACGGCGTGCGGTGAGAGCGCGACCGCATCGCGTGTCGGCGCCGTTGCCGCGATCGTCGGCGCGGACGGAAGCACGAGGGGCGGCAAGGTGAAGCCGGCGCGCACGTGGTCGACCAGTAGGGTGCCGTCGCGTGGTCCGAGTGCGATCGATGCGCCGGTCGCGGTGTCGCGCACGCGCACCGCGGTCTCGCCCCAGTTGACGGCAACGGTGAACGACGCGTCCGGGCCGACCAGGCGCGTCAGCGTCACGTCGCCGAGATCCGCAGCCGGCGCGACGGGGACCGCCGTGACGATGCGCCCACCGCGCTGGGTGTAGGCGCGCAGCCACCCGCGGCTGAGGGCATCGAGCGGCGTGCCGGAGGGGACCACCAGCCACGGCGCACCGCTCGTGCGCGCCATCGCCGTGTGCGGATCGACGAGTGCGCACGCTAGCGCCGCGGCGCGGCACGCTTCGAGTGCGTGCTGGGTCGCCGCCGCGGCGGTCGCAATCGCGTCGTTGCCGGCAGGCCCCGGCGCCGAGGCCGCGGGCCACAGGATCGCACCGTCAGTGACCCGGTGCGCGCTCGCGAGCAGCGGTCCGTACGCCTGCACGAGCGCGCCGAAGCGCGCGGTCGGCGCGGCACGCGCGGCGAGCGTCGGCGGCGGATACGCGACCGCGGCGTCCCAGGCGTAGAGCGCGTTGGCGAACGGAGCTTCCCAGCCGAACGGTGCGAGCGTGTCTTGCAGCGGGAAGTCGACGACGCCCGTGACGCCCCAGGCCAGCAGTTCGTAGAGCGCGAGCGTCGTGTTCGACGGATCGGCCGGGCGCGGCAGCGGGTCTTCGGGCGCGGCCAGCCAGCCGGCCTGGAACTCGCTGATCGCGGTCGGCACGTGCGGCTGCGTGGTGAGCAACGCGGTCGCGAAGTCGAGCTCGATGCGGTCGTGCGCGCCGATCCGCTCGGCGTCGCTCTGGTACCAGTTGCCCATCGCCCATACCGGCGACGAGGCGGGGACCTTCATATCGTAGGTGTTGATGAAGACCGGCGTGCGCGGGCCGACGACGCTGCGCACCTGGTCGCGCAGCCACCCGAGGTACGCGTGCAGATGCGGTGCGGGATAGGTGTCGTTGTCGATGTACGCGCCCTGATCGTCATCGAGCTGCACGGCGAGGACGCGATCGGCGACCGGCGCGAACTCGCGCAGCGCCGTGCGCAGCCACCGCGCTGCATAGCGGCGATGGGTCCGATTGGCGAGCCACTGCGCCGCGGCATCGTCGCTGTTGGCGTTCTGCAGCGTCGCGGTCGCCGGATAGCGGCCCTCGAGCACGTCGTGCAGCGGCATCCCGTACTCCGGTCGCCGCAGCAGCCAGGCCGGGTAGCCGCCGTTGCGCCACTCGTTGCGGATCACCGGCCCCGGCCGCACGATGAAGAAGAAGCCCAGTTCCTTGCCCAGACGCAGGACCTCGCGCAGGTTGCGTCGCGGATTGGTATGGCCGTCGAAATCGAACGTGCCGTCGGCGAGCTCGTGCCAATTCCACGGGACGTAGAGGTCCAGCGTGTTCGCACCGAGCGCCCGCATCGCGAGCATCGCGGCCCGCCACTGATCGGCCGGCAGCCGTTCGTAGAAGAACGCGCCGCCGAAGAAGAAGAACGGTTTCCCGTCGAGCTGGAACTGCGGCGTCCCGTCGCGCTCGACGAGCACGGCGTGACCGAAGGCGGGTGACGTGGCCGGCGGGGCCGCGCCGGCGGTCAGCATGGCGAGCCCGAGCACCGCGGCGCGGCGCAGGCCCGCCCAATTCATCATGCGAACGGCTTTCGCCGTCTCCGTGAACGATCTCTCGCTGCTCCTCGAACTTCAAGGCCAGGTCCGCATCGAGCGGGTCGACAGTCCCGCGCTGCGCGATAACCCGCTCGGCGATCCGTCGGTGCGCCCACTCGCGGTCTATACGCCGCCGGGTTACGATCCGAGCGGATCGCGCACGTATCCCGTCCTCTACTGCCTGCACGGCTACACCGGCAGCGTCGCCGGGCTGGTCGCGGTGCGCGCGTGGGAGACCAACGTCGTGCAGTGGGCCGACCGCCTGATCGTCGAGGGGAAGATGCCGCCCGCGATCGTCGCGATCGTCGACGGTTTCACCCGGTTGGGTGGGTCGCAGTACGTCGACTCGATCCACAACGGCGGCTACGCGACCTACACCGTGCGCGATGTGATCGGCTACGTCGACGCGCACTACCGCACGATCGCCGGGCCGGGCGGCCGCGGCGTCTTCGGAAAGTCATCGGGCGGTTTCGGCGCGCTCCATCTGAGTCTCGCCTACCCGGGCGTGTTCGGCGCGTTCGCCTCACACAGCGGCGACGCGTACTTTCCGTACTGCTATCCGATCGAATTCCCGGCCGCGATGATCGTCCTCGAGCAGCATGGCGGCTCGATCGCGGCGTTCGTCGACGCGTTCGAGGCGCGCAACAAGAAGCCGCCGCCCTTCTTCGCGCTGATCAACCAGCTCGGTATGGCGGCGGCGTACTCGCCGCGCGCCGCCGAGCGGTGGGCGATCGACCTGCCGTTCGATACGAAGACCGGGCAGATCCGCGAGGACGTGTTCGCGCGCTGGTTGGCGTTCGACCCGGTCGAGCGAGTGGCGGCCGGGCGCGATGCACTGGCGGCGATGCGGCTCTGCTATCTCGACTGCGGAACGCGCGACGAGTACGGTCTCTTCGTCGGCGCGCGCATCTTCGCGCAGCGCTGCCGTGACCTGAGCCTCGCAGTCCGGCACGAAGAGTTCGACGACGACCACCGCAACGTCGGCTATCGGTATGCCGTCTCGTTACCCGCGCTGGCCCAGGCGCTCGAACGCGCCTGACGGCCAGCGCGGCTGAGGGATTACTGCGAGCCGCCGCCGTTGCGCTGCTGCATCGCTTGGCGGATCGCCCGCATGCGTTCGCGCGAGAGGTTGACGTAGAGGACGAAGCGGCCCGGATCGTTCGAGCGCATCATGCCGCCGCCGCCGCGACGTCCGCCGCCCGCGCCACCGGCTCCGCCGCCGTTCTGCGCCGCCGCAGCCTTCATTGCCGTCGTCATCTTGTCGCGTTCGCCGAGCACGGCCTTCGACTCGACGGGGGTCAGGATGCCGTCGATCTTGGTGACGTCGCCGGCGAAGTCCGTGTCGGTGCCGTTGTTGACGCCATCGATGATCTTCTGGATCTCCGCGCGATGATCGGCCGAAAGGTCGCTCATCGTCGAGGTCTGCGTGTCGGTGCGGACCTTCTCCATCGCTGCGCGCAAGGCCGGATTGGGGGCGCCGCCTTGCCCGCCGCCCGCTCCGCCGTTGTCCTGCGCCTGCGCGTTCGAGCCGCAGCCGGCCAGGGTGACGCTCGCCGCCATCACCGTCACGGCGAGCGTGGATAAGAACTGTCTCATGAGGCCGAGGATAGCGTGTGAATCCGGGCGTTTCCTAGGAAAGCGATGAAAGTCCGGAGAGCGCTGCGCGGCTAGGCGCGGACCCCTTGCCTGCCGGTCGGCGTTTTCTCCCTGCCGACGCCGGTGGCACGGTCGCCGTGCTGGGCGAACAGGGCGAGCATCTCCCGGTTGAACGCCGGGATGTCGTCGGGCTTGCGGCTGGTGACGAGGTTGCCGTCGATGACGACCTCACGATCGAGCCAGTCGGCGCCCGCGTTGCGCAGATCGTCCTGAATGCTGAAGTAGCTGGTCAGCGTGCGGCCCTTCGCGACGCCGGCGCTGATCAGCAGCCAGGGCGCGTGACAGATGACGGCCATCGGCTTCTTGGCGCGATCAAACGCTTTCACGAACTCGCGCGCTTCCGGAATGGTCCGAATCGTGTCGGCGTTGATCACGCCGCCGGGGAGGAGCAGCGCGTCGTAGCGATCGGGTTTCGCTTCGCTGAACGTGAGGTCCGCGCTGACGCGTTCGGCCCGATCGTGGTGCTTGAACCCCTGCACGGGGCCGCGCT
>JBEKAU010000162.1:0-6188 GCA_050015755.1 Vulcanimicrobiaceae bacterium
GACGCCGACAAGGTCCAGGGGTATCTGGACGGCCGCAAGTTCAACGACTTCTACGCCCGCAACGCCGAGTGGCGCGCGCGCGACCATCGCGTCATCCACGACGTGTACATCGTCGACGTGCTCCCCAAGGAAGAGGTCAAGAAGCCGCACGCGTGGTTCAAGATCCTCGAGACCATCCCCGGCAACGACGCGTTCCGGCCGGTCTCGCAGGCGACGTGCAAGAAGGACTGGTAGCGGTCTGAGCCCCGACTACCTCCTCACCCAGGTCTTCAACGGACTGGCGAGCGGCGCGTTCTACGCGCTGCTCGCCTTGGGTTTGAGCGTGATCTTCGGCATGCTGCGGGTCGTCAACTTCACCCACGGGACGATGTACATGCTCGGCGCGTTCGTGACGTATTACGGCGCGCAGCTGTTCCATTTGCCGTTCTACGCGGCGTTGATCGCGGCGCCGATCGTCGTCGGCGCGTTCGGCATGCTCCTCGAGACGACGTTGCTGCGGCGGCTCTACGGGCTCGATCCGCTGTACAACTTGCTGCTCACGTTCGCGCTCGCGCTGGTGATCGAGGACCTGATGCGCCTCTTGGCCGGGGCGCTCGGCTCGCCGTACGCGACTCCCGACTCGCTCAGCGGGATCGTCAACCTCGGCTTCACGCTCTACCCGGCCTACAAGCTGTTCGTCATCGTCATCTCGCTCGCGGTCTGCGCGCTGGTGTGGTGGATCGTCGAACGCACCCCGGTCGGGGCGCGCATCCGCGCCGCGACCGAGAACCCGACCCTGGTCCGGGCACTGGGGATCAATACCCGGGCGCTCGTGACGTGGACCTTCGGCTGCGGGGTCGCGCTCGCAGCGCTGGCCGGCGTCCTCGCCGCGCCGCAGACGAACGTGCAACCCAGCATGGGTGACGCGATCATCATCTACACGTTCGCGATCGTCGTGATCGGCGGGCTCGGCTCGGTGCTCGGCTCGATCGTCGCCGGCTTCGGCCTGGGTCTCTTGCAGGCGATCAGCGTGGTCGTGTGGCCGCCCATCTCGACGACGCTGATCTTCATCGTCATGGTGATCGTGATCGTGCTGCGGCCGGCCGGGCTGTTCGGGCGGCCGGAAGGAACTCAGTGAACCGCCGCACCGCGCTGGTCTGCGGCGTCTTGCTGCTGGTCGCGGTGGTGCTGCCGCTCCCGCCGCTGCGCGTCTACCCGGTGGTCGGGATCGACATCGTGTGCTTCGCGCTGTTCGCCGTCTCGCTCGACCTGCTGTTCGGCTACGTCGGGCTGCTCTCGTTCGGTCAGGCGATGTTCTGGGGCGGCGGCGGCTACGTGACGGCCATCTTGCTCTCGCGCGCCCACGTCGACGCCGTGCTCGCCGTGGTGCTGGCGGTGCTCTATGCCGTCGTGCTCGCCGCCATCGTCGGCGCGATCGCGGTGCGCCGCTCGGGGATCTACTTCGCGATGGTGACGCTCGGGATCGCGATGATCGAAGCGTTCACCGCGTTCCAGTTCACCGATTTGACCGGCGGCGAGAACGGCTTGCCGCTCGACAACCGCGGGCACTTCTTCGGCGTGCGCATCGAGAACGACGCCGTGTTCTACTACATCGTCGTGGTGCTGGTCGCGCTCGGCGTGTGGTTCGCGTTGCGCCTGGTCGCATCGCCGTTCGGCCGCGTCTTGCAAGCGATGCGCGAGAACGAGCAGCGCATGATCGCGCTTGGCTACCGGGTCGACCGCTACAAGCTCGCGGTGTTCACGATCGCCGGCGGACTCGCCGGCTTCGCCGGCGCGCTCTATACGCTTGGCAACCGGCTGGCCGGGCTCGATATGGTCGACTGGCACACCTCGGGAGCGGTCGTCATGATGACGGTGCTGGGCGGGATCGGGACGATCGTCGGACCGATCGTCGGTGCCGGGCTGTTCGAGTCGCTCGACTACTTCGTCTCGAAGACGCCGATCGGCGACAAGACGAACCTCGTCATGGGGACGATCTTCGCGCTGTGCGTGCTGCTCTTCCGGCGCGGCATCATCGGTGAGCTGTTGGTGCTGATGGGACGGCGCGCGAGGAACTGACCCCGCGCGCCGCGGTGCCTCAGATCAGGTGTTGGACCATCCCGTCGATGGCTTCCATCTGAATGCCCTCGGTGGCCGAGTAGTCGGTGCCGGTGTAGCCCCACCAATCCCAGCAGCCGTAGGGGTTGTACGAGGTCGGGATCGCCTGCGGGTAGAGGACGATCAGATCGTTGGTGTCGGCCCACTCGTTGAGTCCGGACTCGGTGACGAAGGCGTTGCCGACGTTGGTGTAGCTCTGCGCGCAGCCGTGCAGCGCGACGAGCAGCTTGCAGGTCGAGCCGCTCGCACATGCGGCCGGGACGTAGAGCCAGCCGTTGTTGTCCATCGAGTACGTCGCCGCGACCCCGCCGGCCACGAATGGGTTCTGGTTGAACTCGATCAGCGAACCGGTCAGCGTGCCGTTGTTGCGGGCGTTGAGCGTCCCGTAGAGCAGCGTGAGGAACGTCTGCTCGGCGTCGAAGCCGCAGTTGATCAGGTACGGACTGGCCGTCGTCGAGCACGACGTCGAGACATCGGGCGTCACCCAGCCGTGGCCGGCTGCGGTGGTGAAGTTGGTCGTCGTCGCGATGCTGTAGTGCTCGTCCTCGGTGTTGAGCGCCTTCATCACGCTCTGATAGACCGTCGTGTCGTCGAGGCCGGAGAAGAGGTAGCTCTTCTGGCCCTTCAAATTCGAGGTCGCGTTGTCGTACCCGAACGCGGCGGCGTTGTTGAAATCCGTCTCGATGACGCTGAGCGGAATGGCCGGGGCGTCGTCGGTGCACTGCGTGAGCGCCAGATCCTCGTTATCCTCGGCGCAGAAGTACGGACCGCCGGCGAAGATCGCCGATCCCTTGAAGGTCTTGGAATACGCGTACTCGAGCTGGACGGCCATGAAGGCGCCCGACGAGAGCCCCGCGACCATGATGTCGGAGCTGTTGATCTTGTAGGTGCCCAGGCTGGCGCTCTGCACGGTGCGGGTCGTGCGTGCGGTGCTCAGCGTCGTGGCCGGTGTGCCGGTCGTCCCCGGCGCGCTGCCGGAGCACGCGGTGACGCCGAGCGTCGCGGCGGTTGCCGCGAGAACGATGGCGACGCGAAGGTGCGATGAACTCATCCCCACTCCCTTTCGTGGATGAAAAAAACTTGGAGTGGCAAGCCCCGCCGAACCCTTCGGCATCATCGCGCTACGGGTGAGGAACGGGAAGTTCCTCCCCGCACAGATCACACGCCGAGCAGGTCCAACAACTCGCGCTCGCGCGCGATCACGTCGGCGTTGTCGAGCGTTTGCGCGACGGTGCCGTGCACGACGATGTGGTGACGATCGGCTACGCCGGTGGCGAAGCGGACGTTCTGCTCGACCAGCAGCACCGTCATCCCGTCGGCTTTCATGGCCCGAATCAGCTGACCGATGCGCTCGACGATCACCGGCGCGAGCCCTTCGGTCGGCTCGTCGAGCAGGATCGTACGCGCGCCCGAACGCAGCACGCGCGCGATCGCCAGCATCTGCTGCTCGCCGCCCGAGAGCGTCGTACCGCCGGCCTTGGCGCGCTCGCGCAGGTTCGGGAACGTCTCGTAGATGCGCTCGATGCTCCAGCCGCCCGGTCCGACGATCGGCGCGAGGGTGAGGTTCTCGTGGACGCTCAGGCTGGAGAGGATGCCGCGCTCTTCGGGAACGTAGCCGACACCGAGCCGCGCGATGCGGTCGGACGAGCGGCCGACGAGCGGCGTGCCGTCGAGTGCGATCGTGCCGGCGCGCGCCGACACGATCCCCATGATGGTGCGCAGCGTCGTCGTCTTGCCGACGCCGTTGCGGCCGACCAGCGTCGCGACCTCACCGGTGCGGACCTCGAAGGTCATGCCGTGCAGCACGTGCGACTCGCCGTAGTAGGCGTGGACGTCGTGCAGCGCGAGCATCAGTGGCTTCCTCCGCCGCCGAGATAGGCGGTGACGACGCGCGCGTCGGCGCGCACCTCGTCGTAGGTGCCTTCGACGAGCACCTTGCCGCGCTGCATGACGGTGACCCGGTCGCACAGGTTGTTGACGACCTGCAGGTTGTGCTCGACCAGGACGATGGTGCGGCCCGGCGCGATGCGGCGAATCAGCGCGACCGTCGCGTCGATGTCCTCCAGGCCCATCCCGGCGGTCGGTTCGTCGAGCAGCAGCACGCGCGGCTCCTGGGCGAGCGCGATCGCCAACTCGAGCGAGCGCTTGCGCCCGTACGGCAGTTCGACGGCGAAACGGTCGCGTTCGGCGTCGAGCCCGACCGCGTCGAGCGCCGCGCGTGCCGGGTCGTCCAGAATCGCGGTCGCCTTCGGCGAGGCGAGCACGCGGCGCGAGAGCGTGGTCTTCGCTTGCAGTGCGATCTTGACGTTGTCGAGCACGGTCAAGTGCGGGAAGACGCTGTTGATTTGGAAGCTGCGCAGCATCCCCATGCGCGCGATCGACGCGGGGTCGAGCCGCGCGATCTCCTCGCCGGCGAAGCACACGCTGCCGCGGGTGGCCGGCGCGAAGCCGGAGAGGACGTTGAAGAAGGTGGTCTTGCCGGCGCCGTTGGGACCGATGATGGCGTGGATCGCACCCTCGGCGACGTCGAGTGAGACGCCGTCCAGCGCGGTGAAGCCCGCGTAGACTTTGACGACGTCGCGCGTCGAGAGGATCGGCTCGGCCACGAGGGGGACTTCCCACCGTGCACGAGACGGTCCTGGAGATCGAAGCCCCCCGGGTCAAGTTCGGTCGCGGCGCGATCGACGAGGTCGGCGCCGAGGCGGCGGCGCTGGGAATGCGGCGGGTCGCGCTCTTTACCGACGCGCGCGTCGGCGCGCTCGAGCTGACCGCGCGCGCGGAGGCCTCGCTGCGGGCCGCGGGCCTGGACGTCGTGCGCTACGACCGCGTACGTGTCGAGCCGACCGACGGCTCGTTCCGCGATGCGGCCGCGTTCGCGACCGACGCGAAGGTCGACGGCTATGTCTCGGTCGGCGGCGGCTCGACGATCGACACCGCGAAAGCGGCAAATCTCTACGCGAGCTATCCGGCGCCGTTCGAGCGCTACGTCAACGTGCCGCTCGGCGAGGGCGCACCGGTTCCCGGCCCGCTCGCACCGCACATCGCCTGCCCGACGACCTCGGGGACCGGCAGCGAGTGCACCGGCATCACGATCTTCGATTTCGAGGCGCACGCGGTGAAGACGGGGATCGCCTCGCGCCGGTTGCGACCGACACTGGGCATCGTCGACCCGGATGCGACCCGCACGCTGCCGGCCGCCGTCGTCGCCTCGAGTGGCTTCGACGTGCTCGCGCACGCGCTCGAGTCGTTCACCGCGAAACCGTATCGGCAACGGCTGCGGCCGGCGACGCCGCTGGCGCGCCCGCTCTCGCAGGGCGCGAACCCGTACAGCGATCTGGCCTGCGTCGAAGCGCTGCGGCTGTTGGGCGCGTATCTCGAGCGCGCGGTGCACGACGCAGGCGACGAGGAGGCGCGCGAAGCGGTGATGTACGCGGCGACGCTGGCCGGTATCGGTTTCGGGAACGCCGGCGTGCACGTTCCCCACGGCATGGCATATGCGGTGGCAGGCCTGGTGCACGGGTTCCGGCCCGCGGGCTACGACGCCGACCACGCGATGGTGCCGCACGGGATGTCGGTGATCGTCAGCGCGCCGGCAGTCGCGCGCTTCACCGCGCCGGCCGGGCCCGCCAAACACCGCCACGTCACCGCGCTGCTCGGCGGCGAAGCGCGCGTGCCCGACGACGAGGTCGGCGATGCGTTGGCGAGCGTCCTCACGCGGTTGATGCGGGCGACGAACGTCCCCGACGAGCTGGTCGCGCTCGGTTACGCGGAGCGCGACATCCCGGCGCTGGTCGAAGGCGCCTTCGCGCAGCAGCGGCTGCTCGCCAACGCGCCGCGGCCGGTCGCGCGCGAGGATCTCGCCGCCCTCTTCACCGACGCCTTGCACGCGCGCGCGTGAGGGCGGTCGTGCAACGGGTCACGCAGGCGTCGGTGCACGTCGCCGGCGAGCTCGTGGGCGCGATCGAGCGGGGCTTCGTCGTGCTGCTCGGCGTCGCGGTCGGTGACGACGAACGCGCCGCCGACGCGATGGCGCAGAAGCTCGCCGGTCTGCGCATCTTCGAGGACGCCGCCGGCGCGATGAACCTCGCGCT
>JBEKAU010000163.1:0-6094 GCA_050015755.1 Vulcanimicrobiaceae bacterium
GGCGAGCAGGGCGACGAGCACCACGCTCGCGGTGGTGAGGGTGAGCAGTTTGCCGACGTACCAGCGCGGCGTGAACCGTCCGATCGTGGTCGCGTTGAGCACGGCGTCGATCGAGGCCATCGCCAGCGTGACCGCGATCCAGACCTGCAGCGTGGTCAGTGGCGCTCGGCGCAGGACGAGCAACGCCACCGTGGCGTTGGCAACCAGGACGCTCGGTGCGATGACGGCCACGAAGAGTCGCGTGAGATGTCCGTGCTCGATTTGTACCGGCAGGATGCTACCCAGTAAGAACCCCAGCGTGCCGATCGTGACGCAGGCGATCGCGACGAGCGTGAGTGCGCCGATGCACTCGCGCCGCAGGTTCGCATCGCCGAGCACGCGCGTGCTGCTCCAGCGCTCGCGCAAGACCGCCACCGCCACGATGAGCGGGAACGCGAGATGCAAGATTGCCCACAGCGTGCTCGCGGTTTGGACCAGGTCGAGTTTCGCGAACACGCCCCCCGACCCGTCCAGAGCACCCGGGAAGCTCAGCAAGTACGGGATGGTCAACAGGCCGGTGAACGCGTACGCCGCGCCGAGCGCGAGGAACATCCGCACCCCGTTGACCATGAATTGACTCAGCAGAAGGTAGGCGGTGAGCAATTCGGCGCTGGTCGACAACGCGCCGACGCCCGGCACGTATGCCGGCACGATGCGGGCGGTCTGGTCGGCGAAGGCAGACGGAATCAGTCCCACGCCGACCATTGCCAGTACGAAGCCGCCCGCGATGAGGCGGGTTTTTCGGCTCGCCGGTCGCTCCGAGAGATCGGCGAGCGCCAGCGGTGGCAGGGGGGTCCGGGGGATCAACGGCGATTCCAATCACCGGACAGGCCGTGACCCATCCCAAGGGATGCCGCGTCAGGGACTCTTCGGTTGTCTCCACCCCATACCCACGGTTGAGTCGGTTCGCTCGAAACGGCGAGGCGTGCCGTTGGCTAGGAGAAGCGAGCGGACGCTGGAACGTCGGCGCATGCGCTTCCGCTGGTTGGGTGTCCTCGCGCTGCTGTGCGCGTTCCCCGTGGCGGCGAACGCCGCGCCGCGTGTGACGGTCGTGTATCACGGCAACTGCGTCGTCGTCGGCGGCGTGCGTGCTCCTGACGGTACGCCCGCCAAGGCCTGGGACATGTGGCAGGAGATCTTTCAGACCAGCGCTCCGACCTGGCTGCAAGCACACACGCATCACGGTGCCGAGTGCATCACCACGGTCACGGGAATCACCGGCTGGTGGTTCGCGCACGGCACCGCGGCACCCGACGCGCCGCCGACGATCGTCCCCGTGCATGTCGGGCAAACGCTCTACACCGTGCAAGGCCGCGCGCATACCGCCGGCAACGTGCAACCCGGTGTCCAGGCCTATCTCGGTATCCATCTGCTCGAGCAGGGCTCGGAGTTCAGCTATGTGGTGACCGATCCGAGTGCGCCGCCGCAGGCGAAGACCGCACCGGTCTCGGTCTTCAAGAACGAAATGCCGAACCAAGTGCCCAGCGCCGGAACGCTCACGATTGCGAATCAGATCCTGCGCTTCGCTCCGAACGCCAAGCTCCCGATCCTCGCCTCCGGTGCGCTGGGCTATTACACCGTCGTCGTCGGCAATGCGCAGCTGGCGATGAAAGGCAGCGTCATCACGATGAAGCCGCACGTCACCTACACGCTCCCGCGCAACACCGCCGCGTCGATCACGGCCGGATTGACGACCGACGTCGCCGCGACCGAGCTGATGCCCGGCGCACACCCCTAGTTGCGGGAATGGTCGCGCCTTGCCGCGTAGCGGTCGCGCATGGCGCGCTATCTGCACACCTCGATCTTCGTCAGCGACATGGACGCATCGATCGACTTCTACGTCAACAAGCTCGGGCTCAAGCTGCTCGACGGTCCCTTGCACTATCCGGGCAACGCCGACATGGCGTTCGTCGGGTCGAGCTGGGACGCGTACGTCGAGTTGGTCTACGACCTGGAGGACCATCCGCCGTACCAGCTCGGGAACCGCTACGAGCACCTCGCGCTCGAGGTCGACGGCTCGATGGTCGAGACGGTCGACCGGCTGCGGGAGCAGGGCGTCAAGGTGCTCCAGGGGCCCAAGAAGTCGCCGGGCGGGGGCCGCTGGATCGCCTTCGTCGAGGATCCCAACGGCATCCCCGTCGAGCTCCTCGAGCCCCGCGAAGGCGCGATCACCTAGCGCGATCACCTAGAAGGATTTGGTCCCAATACGCGTGCTACCGGGAATCAGCTGGACGGCCACGGACCCAGCACTTGTGACGTTCGCCGGCTCTCATAAACGCGATGGGCATACGCGAAATAGCAAGTCCACAGCCGCCAGATCAGTTTCCACTGCGTGCTGCTCATGTCGGCATTGACGATCGGCAGACCGGCAGTGGCCGCGTCACTAGCTCCGAAGATGGCCGCATGCGTGCTGCGCGAGTCGACAAGCGCTTCTTGGAGCGATTGCCGCAGTTGCTCGGCTTCAGCGTCGGAACGATCTGGATTGCTCTTTAGTGCGTCCATAAGTTGATCGGATGTCCGCGCGAGGGCGGAACGCGCTTGCTGTACCGTGATGGCCGTTATATCCGCGAGCAACGACGCATAGATTGGATACGTTTGTGGAAGTTCCTGAACACGTCGCGCCGCGTCCTCAACGCTCGCGATGATGTCCTTTGCTGAAACCAGTTGTCCCGGCTTCAATTGAAGTTGTGGATCGACAGGTCCCAAGTCGCTCGCAGGGCCCATCAGAATCGTGTGCGCGCCGAGCGCCAATAGCGTTCCTGCGCTTTTTGCGACATCTGGAACGATGACTGTAAGCTTGCGACATCGGGACTGCATCGATCGAACGAACCTGACTGCGACCTCGCCGTCCCCACCCGGTGTGTTGAGCAGAAGATGAAGGTCTTGAGTCGGGTTGGCCTCATGCAGCAGCTCTTCGCCTAGCGTAACACTGTACGGCAGGATGAAGTCGTTGAAGACGATCAGCCTGCAGTCAAGCTCGTCTTCGTACTGAGCAATGAGAGCTTGCCGAATGTATCGCAGCTCGTGCTGCGCATGATAGAGCGGGCTGTGCCCGGCTCCGCTCAGGACTTCGGCAGGGTATTCGAGATCGGCCGAGCCGGCTGTTCCCGACGCATCTCTGCGCCCGCTCGCCGCGCTTCCCTGGCCACCTGAATGCGGGCGTCCCAATCCGGCTCCACTGTCGCCGGACGTTGGACCGCTGGAGTCGCTTGGGTTGGCTCTTTTTGTACCACGTAATGGTTCCTCCGAACGTTCCAACTCCGCATATACCTCGACAAGTCACCCGACATCGCCTTGGACCGGGACCACCGCGTTCGCGCTTTGCCGTCCAGCGCCCCGTATTGGGGTCGCCCCGAGTAATCATGCGGGGATGGGCAATTTTCTGTAATACGATAATAGCGCCAAACACCTGTTTGTGTCGACATTACGGTAGATTTCGTGATACAGAAAGTGTCCGCGCGCAGCGGCGCGGGTGCATGGCAGACCAAGCAGCCGAACAATCGCGGAGGGGCCGGCCTCCGAAGACCGAGTCAGAGAGGCGCGTGCACGTCCGGGCCCGAGTGCTGCCTCATACCCTTGCCGCTCTTAGCGCTGCTGCGAAGGTACGAGGAGAGAACGTTGGCGTCTACCTTGATGGCTTGGCCCTCTTCCTAGGCCCGCTTGTGGCCGTGCCGCATGCCTCTACTGCGCTCACGGCGTCCGCTGACAAGGAGCCCCCTTTTTAGCGGAGGCAAGCTTCTCGAGCTCCACAATCGTGGGGCATAGCCCGGGGTACGGCGAACGGGGCGGGTCGACCGTGAGCCAGATCAGCGCCCCGCGCGGGACCAATGACGTCTATCCGCCCGAATCCGCCCGCTGGAGCCGCCTGGAGGCCGACTGCCGCGATATCGCCGGCCGCTTCGGCTACGGCGAGATCCGCACGCCGATGTTCGAGGCGACCGAGCTGTTCGTGCGTGGCGTCGGCGAGACGACCGACATCGTCGAAAAAGAGATGTACACGTTCACCGACAAGGGCGGCCGCAGCATGACGCTGCGCCCCGAGTGGACCGCCGGTGTCGTGCGTGCGCTGCTCCAGCACAACCTGCTCGCGCACGGGCCGCAGCGGCTCTACTACATCGGCCCCTTCTTCCGGTACGAACGGCCGCAAGCGGGACGCTATCGCCAGGCCAATCAGTTCGGCGTCGAGTGCTTCGGCGTCGCCGGCGCGGAGGCCGACGTCGAGGTCATCCAGATCGCCGCGCAACTGATCGCGCGGTACGGCATCGACGATGCGACGCTCAACGTCAACACCGTCGGCGATAGCGAATGCCGCCCGCGCTACCGGGAAGCCTTGCTGGCGCATTTCCGTCCGCACGCGGCCGCATTGAGCGAAGATTCGCAGCGGCGGCTCGAGCGCAATCCGCTGCGCATCCTCGATTCGAAGGACGAGCGCGATCTGCCGTTCGTCGCCGGCGCGCCCAAGCTGATCGATCTGCTGTGCGAGGGCTGTCGCGCGCACTTCGACGCGCTGCTCGGGTATCTCGACGCGCTCGGGATCCGTTACGTCGTCAACCCGCGGATCGTGCGCGGCTTGGACTACTACACCCGCACCGTCTTCGAGTTCACCTCGGGCGCGCTGGGCGCGCAGAGCACGGTCTGCGGCGGCGGCCGCTACGACGGCCTGGTCGCGGAGCTGGGCGGCCCGGCGACGCCGGGCGTCGGCTTCGGTCTGGGGCTCGAGCGCTTCCTGATGATGGTGGCGGCGACGGCCGGCGACCATCCGCCGCTGCGCGAGGGGGTCCAGGCGATTGCGCTCGGCCCGGAGGCCCGCGGGCGGCTCTTCCCGATCGTCGCGGCCCTGCGCGCCCACGCCCCACGGCCGACCTACGCCGACTGGCAGGACCGCAAGCTGACCGCGCACTTCAAGATCGCCGACCGCAACGGGGCGCGCTGGGCACTCATCCTGGGGGCGGACGAGCTGGCGGCCGGCGAGATCGTGGTGCGCGATCTCCTCGCCCGTGAGGACCGGCGACTCGCTCTCCACGGTACCGCGGCGGAGGTCGCCTATCGTCTCGCCGAAGTGACCGTCTGATGGAGCAGGACGAAGCGGCGCGCGTACGCGCGCTCGGCGAGATCGCCGCGGAATTCGATCTGGACGCGATCCGCGTGCGCACCGGCGACGTGGAAATCGAGATCGTCCGCCGGGACCCGACCGTGGTGGCGGCACCTCCCCTCGCGGCCGCGCCCGTCCATGCCGTCCCGGCGGGACCGACCCTCGCCGCGGCAGCCGCCGCCGCACCGGCCGACCACAAGACCCCGCCGGCGAACGTGCGGCCGGTCACGGCGCCGGTCGTCGGGGTCTTCTATCGCGCACCCGCGCCGGGCGCGGACTCGTTCGTCGAGGTCGGTTCGCGCGTGCAGGTCGGCACGACGCTGTGCATCCTCGAGGCGATGAAGCTGATGAACGAGATCGCCACCGACTACGCGGGCGTCGTCAACCGTATCCTCGTCGAGAACGGCGAGCTGGTCACGTTGGGACAGGAACTGTTTTGGATCGAAGTCTGATCGAGGGGCGCCGCGGCTTCGCGGAGCTGCTCGCCGACCGTCGCGGCCAACTCGAACGGCCGCACTACCAGGCGCAGGTCGAAGCGATCGCGCACGCGATCGCGCGCGCGTTTCGCGAGGGACATCGCGTGTGGTGGTTCGGCAACGGCGGCAGCGCGGCCGACGCGCAGCACCTGGCGGCCGAATTCAGCGGCCGCTTCCTGCGCGAGCGCGGCGGCTGGCCGTCCGAAGCGTTCACCGTCAACACCTCGGCCGTGACCGCGATCGCCAACGACTTCGGGTACGACCACGTCTTCGAGCGCATGACCGAAGCGCTGGCGCGGCCCGGCGACGTGGTCGTCGGCATCACCACCAGCGGGACCTCGAAGAACGTCGTCGCCGGATTGCGCCGCGCGAAAGACGTTGGCGCGATCGCCGTCGCGTTCACCGGCAACGGCGGCGGCACCGTCGCGGAGATCGCCGACCTCGCCCTGATCGGGCCCGACGGCTACAGCGCGATCGTCCAGGAAGT
>JBEKAU010000164.1:0-6017 GCA_050015755.1 Vulcanimicrobiaceae bacterium
ACCTACGGCCGGCTCGAGGTCAGCGAGCGCAAGGGCAAGCTGCTCAAGCCGGGCTGGGCGGTCGGTCCCGACGGGACCGAGACCCTCGACCCGACGCTGGCGAAGACGCGTGGCGCGATCTTACCGTTGGGCGGCTTCGGGGTCGAGAACGGCGGCCACAAAGGGTATGGCCTGGGGGCGCTGGTGGAGATCCTGTGCGGCACGCTGGCCGGCGGCGTGTTCGGCAACGACCTCAACACGCCGGAAGACGGGCTCCACGGCGGTCAGACCGGCCACTTCTTCGGCGCCTTCCGCATCGACGCGCTTCGCGACCGGGCCACCTTCGAGCGCGACGTGGCGCGCGAGCTGGAGACGTTTGAGCAGAGCACCCCGGTCGCGGGCGCCGACCGCGTCCAGACGGCCGGCGAGCCCGAACGGGTCTTCACCGAGCGCTACCGTCGCGAAGGGGTGCCGATCGACCCCAAGGTGTGGCAGGGGATCGATGCAATGGCCGATCGGTTGGGTATCGATCGCTTGGAGCGATTCGAGGTCGCCTAGCGGCTCGCACGCGAGATGAATGTCGCGTGAAAAGCTCTGCGGCCGCGCGATGCTGCTGTCTCGCGCGTCCGTTTCTCCAGACATCGTATCCCTATCGCCATTCTTCACTGGAGGTATCGATATCACGATGATGATTGCACATGGACGGCGCCTGCTCGCCGCACTCTTGCTCTCCGCTACGGCGGTTGGCGCGAGCGCGACGGCGGCCTCGGCGCAGTGGTGGCACGGCAACCCGCCGCCGCCTCGTTACGAAGCCCATCCCGTGCGCGCCGGCTACGTCTGGGAAGGCGGCCACTACGCCTGGCGTGGCGGCGCGTGGGTCTGGATCGGCGGCACCTACATCGGTGTCCACCCGGGCGGCCACTGGGTCCCCGGCCACTGGCGCATCGGCCCGATGGGCCGCATGTGGGTCCCCGGCCACTGGGCCTAGAGGCGTAAGCGCTCTTGACGAGCGCTTAAGCTGTCGTGGGTTCGGCCGGTGCCGAACCCACCCGGGTTTTGCGCAGTGCGCGACGTAACGGAAGAGTCGTGAGTGAAGCTTTCGTCGTCGACGCGCTGCGCACGCCCATGGGGCGGTATGGCGGCGCGTTGGCCCCCGTTCGTCCCGACGATCTGAGCGCGCGGGCGATCCGCGCGCTCGTCGACCGCACCGGCATCGATCCGGCCGTGATCGACGACCTGTTCTGGGGCGCAGCCAATCAAGCCGGTGAAGATTGCCGGAACGGCGGACGCATGGCGACGCTGCTCGCGGGTCTGCCGACGAGCGTCGCCGGCACGACCGTCAACCGCTTGTGCGGCAGCGGACTGCAGGCACTCAACAGCGCGTATCACGCGATCGCGGCCGGCGTCATCGACGTCGCGATCGCCGGCGGCGCCGAATCGATGTCGCGCGCGCCGTTCGTCATCCTCAAGGCTGAGAAGGCCTACGACCGCGCGCCCGAGATCCACGATTCGACGCTCGGCAATCGGATGATCAACCCGCGCCTGGCGAAGATGTACCCGCCGATCTCGCTCGGTGAGACCGCCGAGAACGTCGCCGAGCAGTACCACGTCACGCGCGAGGACCAAGACCGCTTCGCGTACGCGAGTCAGATGCACTACCAGGCCGCGCAAACCGCCGGAAAATTCGCCGACGAAATGGTCCCGGTGACGGTCGAGCAAGGGAAGAAGAGCTACGAGGTCAACGTCGACGAACCGCCGCGCGCCGACACCACGCTCGAAGGGCTCGCGAAGCTCAAGCCGGCGTTTCGCGAGGGCGGGACGGTGACGGCCGGGAACTCCTCACCGCTCAACGACGGCGCCTCCGCGCTGCTCGTCTGCAGCGGCGAGGCGTTGAAGAAGTACGGCTGGACGCCGATGGCGCGCTTCGTCACTTCGGCGACGTTCGGTGTCGATCCGAGCGTGATGGGGATCGGCCCGATCGGCGCGACGAAGAAGGCGTTCGCACGCGCGAAGCTCTCGCCGGCCGACATCGATCTGGCGGAGCTGAACGAAGCGTTCGCGGCGCAGAGCGTCGCCTGCGTGCGCGAGATCGGCCTGGACCCCGAGAAGGTCAACGTCAACGGCGGCGCGATCGCGCTGGGCCACCCGCTCGGGTGCAGCGGCGCGCGCATCACGACGACGCTGCTGCACGAGCTCCGCCGCCGCGGCGGCCGCTACGGTCTGGCCACCATGTGCATCGGCATGGGCCAAGGTATCGCTACCGTCTTCGAGCGCATCTGAGGGCCGTCGTGGCGGGAGGCGCGGACGTCACGCTCGTCACCTACGAGCGGTACCCCGCGCTGCCGCCCGACGATCAGCTCGTCGCCCACGCCCTCGCGCGCCGCGGCGTGTCGGTGCGCGCCGCGGTGTGGTCCGACCCGCAGGTCGATTGGTCCGTCTCGCCGCTGACCGTGCTGCGCGCGACCTGGGACTACCCGCAACGCTTTGCGGAGTTCCAGGCGTGGCTCGCCCGCGTCGAACGGGCGACGACGCTGGTGAACGACGCCGCGACCGTGCGATGGAACGCGCACAAGCGCTATCTCGCCGAACTCGCAAAGCGGGGCGTCGCGATCGTGCCGACGCTCGTCGTCGGCGCCGACGAGGCGATCGATTTGGTCGCGGCGACACGGGCGCGCGGCTGGGATGACGTCGTCCTCAAGCCGTGCGTCGGCGGCAGCGCATATGGGACCCTGCGCGTGCGCGGCGCGGCCATCGGCGAGGCCGGTGCCGAGCACCTGCGTGCGTTGCAGCGCAGCGGGGACGTGCTCGTCCAGTCCTATCTCACCGCTGTCGAGACGGCCGGCGAACGCGCGCACATCGTGATCGACGGGGTGTGGTCGCACGCGGTCCGCAAAGTCCCGTTCAACGACGCGACCGAGACGACGGGCGAGGTGTTGCACGAGCCGTCGCCAGAGGAGCGTGCTTTCGTCGAGCGCGTCCTCGCCACGCTTCCGGCACGGCTGCCCTACGCGCGCGTCGACGTCGTCCCGACCGCGGACGGCCTGGTGCTGATGGAACTGGAACTGATCGAGCCGAGCTTGTACTTCGAGCTCGCGCCGGGGTCGGCCGATCGCCTGGCGGCCGTCGTCATCGCGCGCGGCTAGCGCGTACTGCGGTCTGCGTCCCGGATTGCTTCGTTCCCGAATAGGCGTCGACGATCGCGAATTCTCTCGTATCATGCCCCGGTATCTCGCCGATTTCAACGAACCGGTCGACGTTATGTCTGCCATGCACATCGACTTTGAATGCGATCTGTATGTTGCGGGCAACAGGGTTGCCGACATTGCTGATGCGGCATAGGAGTGCAGGCCCGCCACCAGCATCTAAGCCCTGGTGAATCGCTGCGGTGCTGTCTTGCACGAACGTGACATTCGCGACGCCCAGCGACGCGATCTGCGCGTAAAAGCTAAGAGCGCAGCTGCCACGAAGATCAGGTCGCTCCGACTGCGAGCGCTGATACGCGTCCCAGACCACCGGAATGAGGGAACCGACGATGAGGCACACGCCACCGATGATGGTGGACCGAAGCGTTGAGTCTCGATGCTCCTTGTGCTTCGGGTCGGCCATGTTGCCTCTGCTAGTTCGGGCGGTAGCCGTTCGTTTCGGCAGTGACGAGCTTGGTCGGCGGGTAGACCTGTTCGCGGACTTCGTTCGCGTAGGTGCGCAAGGCGCTCGTCGCGAGCTCACCGAGCTGCGCGTATTGCTTGGCGAACGGCGGCGAGGTGGGGTAGAGGCCGAGGACGTCGTGCAGGACGAGGACCTGGCCGTCGCACTGCGGGCCGCTGCCGATGCCGATCGTCGGGATCGGGATGTGCTGCGTAATCGCTTCCGCGATCGCTTCGTCGACCATCTCGAGCACGACCGCAAACGCGCCGGCCTCGGCGATCGCCTCGGCGTCGCGCAGCAGTTGCTCGCGGTCGCGCTTGCGCTTGAAGCCGCTGCCGAGGGCGGCGGTCTGCGGCAGCACGCCGATGTGCGCGCAGACGGGAATGCCGGCTTCGACGATCGCCTGGATGCGCGGCGCGGCGGCGGCGCCGCCTTCGAGCTTCACCGACGAGGCGCCCGAGCGCTTGATGAGTTCGGAGGCGCTGGTGACGGCGAGATCGTCGGAGGCGGCGTAGGTGCCGAACGGCAGGTCGACGATGACGTGCGCCCTCTCGGTGCCGCGCACGACGGCGCCGCCGTGGCGGATCATGTCGATCAGTTCGACCGGGATCGTCGAGGAGTAGCCGAGGACGACTTGGCCGAGCGAGTCGCCGCACAGGATGACGTCGATGCCGGCCGCTTCGGCGCACAGCGCGAAGGGCGTGTCGTACGCCGTCACCACGGGAAACGCCGCGCCTTTGCGGGCGGCGATCTGGGCGGCACCGATACGGGACATAACCCCGGACGCTTCGCCGTGGCGCAAACGGCCCCCGTCGTCACCAGTCAGCCCAGACTTGTAAGTTTAACCTTATTAGTTTAGACTTACGATATGGACGAAGATCCGGATATCGAGCGGCTGGCCGGTGCGCTCAAGGTCGGGCTCGGGATGCTGACCCGGCGGCTGCGCTCGGTGCAGGCGGACGGCGAACTGACCCTTCCCGAGACGACGACCTTGGCGCGGCTCGATCGCTACGGCCCGACGACGGCCGCAGCGCTGGCGAAGGTCGAGCAGATCAGCCAGCAGTCGATGGGCGCGACGTTGCGCGTGCTCGAGGATCGCGGCTATATCGTGCGGCGGCCCGACCCCGACGACGGGCGCCAAGCGGTGATCTCGATCAGTGAGGCCGGCCTGCGGGCACTCCTCGACGTGCGCGCGGTGCGCACGCAACTGATCGCACGCGCGTTGACGAGCGCGCTGACCGCCGCGGAACGGGCGCAACTGGCTGCCGTCATCCCGCTGCTCGAGAAGGTCGCGCAGACGATCTGATGTCGCGCACCACCACGTCCGACCCGGGGTATCGCTGGGTCGCGCTCTCCAACACGACGCTGGCGATCTTCATGTCGTCGCTCGACGGCTCGATCGTCATCATCTCGCTCCCGGCGATCTTCCGCGGCATCCGGCTCGACCCGCTCGCGCCCGCCAACATCGGCTACCTGCTGTGGATGATCATGGGTTATCTGCTCGTGCAGTCGGTGGCGGTCGTAACGCTCGGGCGTCTGGGCGACATGTACGGCCGCGTGCGCATGTACAACGCCGGCTTCGCGGTGTTCACGGCCGCCTCGGTGCTGCTCTCGTTCGATCCGTTCATGGGCGCCGGTGGCGCGATGTGGCTGATCGGCTGGCGCCTCTTGCAGGCGCTGGGCGGATCGATGTTGACCGCCAACTCCGCCGCGATCCTCACCGACGCGTTCCCACCGCAGCGGCGCGGTTTCGCGCTGGGCATCAATCAAGTCGCGGCGCTCGCCGGAATGTTCATCGGGCTGGTCGCCGGCGGATTGCTGGCAGTGATCGACTGGCGCGCGGTGTTCTGGATCAACGTCCCGGTGGGGCTGTTCGGCACGGTGTGGGCATACCTCAAGCTGCGCGACACCGGCGTGCGGCACCCGGGGCGTCTGGATTGGTGGGGCAACGTCACCTTTGCCGTCGGGCTGAGCGCGGTGCTGGTCGGGATCACCGCCGGCATCCGGCCGTATCGCGAGCACGCGATGGGCTGGACGAGTCCGGTGACGCTGGGATTGCTGATCGGCGGTCTTGCGCTGCTGGCAGCGTTCGTCGTCATCGAGCGCGTCGTCGACGAGCCGATGTTCGAGTTGGACCTCTTTCGCCGATGGGCGTTCACGGCCGGCAACATCGCCAGCCTGGCCGCATCGCTCGCGCGCGGCGGGGTGCAGTTCGTGCTCGTCATCTGGCTGCAGGGCATTTGGCTCCCGCTGCACGGCTACGCGTACGAGGATACGCCGCTGTGGGCCGGCATCTACCTCTTGCCGCTGACGGTCGGGTTTCTCGTCGCGGGTCCGATCTCGGGCTCGCTGTCCGACCGGTTCGGGGCGCGCGGTCTCTCGACCGCCGGCAT
>JBEKAU010000165.1:0-8178 GCA_050015755.1 Vulcanimicrobiaceae bacterium
GTTGCTCTGGTCGCGCTTGGGGAGCCCCGAGCCGCGAATGTCGGCCCAGCGCAGCGCGAACTGCCGCTCGAGGTGCTCGAGGCCGATGCGCCGGACGAACCGCCGCAAGGTGCGATCGTGCGCCTCGGGATCGGCGGCGTACATGTGCTGGCGCACCAGGTGCTCGACCGTGTCGATCACCTCGTTGGGCAGCCGCAGCCGGCCCAGCATCGGGCGGACCAGGTCGGCGCCGATGTGCTCGTGCTGGTAGAAGGTGTTGCCCCGCCCGTCCGGCCGCGGCGCAGCACTGCGCGGCTTGCCGACATCGTGCAAGAGCGCGGCGAGCCGCAGCGTCAGATCGCCGGGCGGTGCCGCGTCGAGCGTCGCGAGGTTATGGCGGTAGACGTCGTAGGCGTGCCAGTCGTTCTGGTCGATCCCCACCCCTTCGAGCAGCTCGGGCCACAGCTCCGCGAGCAGGCCGGTCTCGCGCAGGATCTCGATCCCGACCGACGGCTCGGGCGCCGTCATCAGCTTGGCGATCTCTTCCCCGATGCGTTCGGCGGAGACCGTCCCGAGCAGTGGCGCCGCCGCGCGCATCGCCGCGATCGTGCGGGGCGTCGGCGTGTAGGCGAACCGGGCCGCAAACTGCGCTGCGCGCAGCATCCGCAAAGGATCCTCGCTGAACGTGACCTCGTCGACGATGTCGATCCGGGCCGCCCGAATGTCCGCGATCCCGCCGTACGGGTCGACCCGTTCGCCGTCAGCGAGGCGCCGCGCGATCATGTTCATCCGGAAATCGCGCCGACGCAGGTCGTCCTCGAGGGGGATCGCCGGGCCAGCCTCGACGGCGAAGTCGGTATGGGCCGGACCGGTCGACCGCTCCCGCCGCGGGAGCGCCACGTCACCCTCGCCCGCGGCGCTGCGGAACTTGAGGACCGCGAACGAGGCTCCGACCACGTCGACGCGACCGACCGACCGCAGCCGCTCGAGGAGATCGTCGAGGCTCAGGCCCGTCACGACGTAGTCTAGGTCTTTCGGCGGGCGGTCGATGCCGTCGAGCTCGGTCCGCAGCTCATCGCGCACGCGGCCGCCAACCGCGTACACGGCGGCCGGCGGCAAGACGGAGAGCAGAACGTCGTCGAGTGGATGGCGCACGGGCAAAGCTCATTGTACCGCTCGCCGCCAACGCCTCAGGGACAGGCTCGTGCGCCTAGCGTTTCACGATGAACATTCCTCTGTAATGCAGAGTATTGTTCCCCGTGGAACGTCCCGCCAGGGATCAGGCGATGGTGCTGCGGGCCGAGGCGTGCGCCTCGTCGAGCGCGGCGACGGCCGCCGTGCGGACATCGGCGAGTGCCTGCTGGGCCGCCTCGAAGGTACTGTCCAGCGCCGCCTGAGCCGAGGCGAACACGCGATCGACCTGGGCGGCGCTCGGCGCAGCCGCCAGCTCCCCGCGCGTGCAGTCGAAGACCTCATCCAAGGTCCCGCTGGTCGCCCCAAACACACCCGCGACGGCCTCACGGGTATCGCCGACGACGCCCTCGAGGGCGACGACGGCCGAGGCAGGGATGGACGGCTGCGGCATGCCCCCAGTACGGGCCGGGTCGTGCCCGGGTTTCGCCGCCCTTTAGTCCAGGCAGAGCGGGCGTTTCGCGGGGACCCCGTTCTTGCGCGGGAAGCGCGGACCGGTCGGGGTGCGCTTTTCGAGGACGAGGATGCGGCGCTCGCCGCCGACGGGACGTTCTTCGACCAACTCGGCCCCCAGGACCAGGGCCGCGTCGGCCACCGCGTCGCGCTCGCGGAGCTCGAGCGAGCCGCGCTGCAAGAGCGCCCGTCCGCCGATCGCCAAAAACGGAACGGTCAGCTCCGCGACCGCCGGGGCACTGGCCACCGCGCGTGCCGTCGCGGTTCGGAAGGCGCCCCGCAGGGCAGGATCGCGGGCCGCATCCTCGGCCCGCGCCCCGATGACCGTCCCGTCCACGCCCAGCGTCACGAGCGCCTCCCGCAAAAAACCGGCACGCTTGCCGATCGGCTCGATCAGCGTCACCGCGACGCCGGTCGCGAGCGCGAGCGGAATCCCCGGCACCCCGTTCCCCGAGCCGACGTCGACCAGCGGTCCGGCGACGTCGCTCGCCAGGGTCAGCGCGTCCAGGAGGTGTTCGGTAAAGGCGGCGCCGTCGCGAGCGCCGGTCAGGTTCATCCGGGCGTTGGCGGCCATCACCAGCGCGGCGTAGACGGCGAGCCGCTCGGCGAGGGCGGGCGCCACGCCGGCCGCCAGCAACGCGGCAAGCGCGGCGGGGTCGGGCAGCGGGGTCACGCCGGCGTGCGGTCGAGCTTCTCGCGGGCTTCGCGCGAGAGGGCGCGGATCGTGCCGTAATCGAGGTCCGGCGGCAGCACGACGGCCTCGTCGCGGGCGGCGCGGGCGATCGCGACCTCCTGGCGCCGGACGTAGCCGTCCATCTTCACCTCGATCGCGACCCGCTCGCCGATCGCCGCCGGCAGGGGCGTGGGGAAGCGATCGGCGAGGTCGGCGAACTCGAGATCGGGGCGGCGCAGGGCGTCGGCGAGTGTCGCTCCGGGAGAAAGGGTGGTCCTGCCAATCGTGACCGCCCCGATGCGGGTCGTCGCTGTCGCCCGCAGCCCGCCGGCGATGGCATCCCGCCGAGCACCGAACGCCGCCCACGCCTCTTCGTCGATGAGGCCGGCATCGTGAGCGAGCGGGGTCAGGCGCAAATCGGCGTTGTCGTGCCGCAGCAGCACGCGGTGCTCGGCGCGCGAGGTCAGCATGCGGTACGGCTCGTCGACGCCACGCGTCACCAGATCGTCGATCAGCACGCCGACGTACGAAGTCTCGCGGCCGAGCCGGATCGGCGAGCGGCCGTGTGCCCGCAGGGCCGCGTTCGCGCCGGCGATCAGCCCTTGCGCCGCCGCCTCCTCGTAGCCGCTGGTCCCATTGAGCTGACCGCAATGGAAGAGACCGGCCACCCGCCGCGTCTCGAGGCTCGGGTCGAGCTCGGTGGGGGTGACGAAGTCGTACTCGACCGCGTAGCCCGCGCGCAGCATCACGACCTGCGCAAAGCCCGGCAACGTGCGCAGCAGCGCGAGTTGCACCTCGGCCGGCAGCGACGTCGAGAACCCACCGACGTAGAAGGTCGGCTCGTCCCAGCCCTCGGGCTCGACGAAGACCTGGTGCGAGGGGTTGTGGGCGAACTTGACGACCTTGTCTTCGATCGAGGGGCAGTACCGCGGGCCGATCCCGCGGATCAGGTCGAGCCCGTAGAGCGGCGAGCGGTGCAGGTTCTCGCGCACCAGCGCGTGCGTGCGCTCGTTGGTATCGACGATCCAGCACGGCAGCTGCGGTCCGGAGAAGCGCGGCTCGGCGCCGTACGCGAACGGCAGCGGCACGGCGCTCGGTGCTTGGACCGTCATCGCGGTCAGGTCGAGCGAGGTGCGGTCGACGCGCGGCGGGGTCCCGGTCTTCAAGCGGCCGAGCGGAAAACCGAGCCGCGCGAGCGCGCCCGAGAGCCCGATCGCCGGTGCCTCGCCGAACCGCCCCTCGGCGCGGACCTCGTCGCCGCGGAACGTCTTGCCGCCCAGAAAGGTCCCGGTCGCGAGCACGACGTTCGGTGCGCGCAGCGTGCGCCCGTCGCCCAGCACGACGCCGCGCACCGCGCCGGCGGCGACCTCGAGCTCCTCCGCCATCCCGGCCACGATCTGCAGGTGCAGCCGGCGCTCGAGCTCGGCCCGCGCCTCGCGCACATAGCCGGGCTTGTCGGCCAGCGCGCGCAACGCGCGGACCGATGGCCCCTTCGATTCGTTGAGAAAGCGCGCGTGCAGCGAGACGCGGTCGGTGATGCGCGCCATCGCGCCGCCGAGGGCGTCGATCTCGCGGACCAGCTGCCCCTTGGCGCTGCCGCCGATCGAGGGATTACAGGCCAGCGTGCACACGCGAGCCGGGTCGCCGGTCACCAGCAGCGTCTCGGCGCCCAGCCGCGCGGCGGCCAAGGCTGCTTCCAGCCCGGCGTGCCCACCACCGACGACGATCACGGCGGCGTCGTCGCCGCGTACAATGCTCACCACCGCTCATCGTAGCATGCTCGGTTCCGGTTAGCCGACCTCACCGAAAGGGCATCGACACTCCGGTGGACGGACGATGGAACCTCGCAGGCAGGTTCGAGGAAGTAGCGACGGCGCGCCGCGGGGTGCGCGAGCTGCTGCGCGCCGCCGGCTACGACGACGAGACCGTGCATCTCGGCGAGCTGGCGACCGGCGAGCTCGTCGCCAACGCGATGGAACACGGCGACGGCGCGGACGTCCAGGTCGTCCTGCGGACCGCCGCCGACACGGCGATGCTGACCGTCACGAACGAGGGCCCGCTCTTTGCCGCGCCGGTGATCGACCTGCGCACGCATAGCTTCGCCGATCGCGGCCGGGGACTGGCGATGCTCTCCGCGTTCGGCTGCACGCTGGTCGTCGACGGGCCGCTCGCGGAACGCTGTGCGGTCACCCTGACCTTGCCCGCACGGGCCGCGGGGACTCAGGGATCGGTCGCGAGCCGCGCGTAGAGCGCCGCGTCCTCGTGGCCCCGCGGGGTGCGCACGCGCCCCCGCATGATCCCTTCGAAGGCGAACCCGGCGCGCTCGGCGACCGCGCGGCTGGGCGCGTTGTCGACGGCGGCGATGATCTCGAGCCGGTGCAGTCCGCGCGCGAACGCGCGTGCACCCAGCGCGCTCACCGCGCGCGTCATCACGCCGCGGCCGCCGAACCGCGCCCCGATCCAATAGCCGAACTCGACCGTGTCGTGACGCACGTCCTCGTCGTGCAGCCCGATCACGCCGGCGAATGCGCCGTCGACGATGATCGCATACGTCTCGTTGCGCTCGCGGCGCGCACGCTGCGTTTCGACGGCCGCGACGTACGCGCGCACGTCGGCGACGTCGCCGCCGTGCTCCGCCCAGGCGAACCAGCGTGCGAGCCGTTCGCCGTTTTCTCGCACTAGTGCGGCATACGCGTTGACGTGCTCGTCCGTCAGCGGCTCGAGCACCGCGCTCGCGTCGATACGCAGCATGTCGTCGACCATCGCCGTTGCATCTCGGCGAGCCTCCTGCGCGCTTCCTGCCGCTACGCCGGCTTTGCCTCGCGCGCGAGCAGCGCGCGTTTGCGCTCCACACCCCAGCGGTAGCCGCGCAGCGCACCGTCGCTGCCGACGACGCGGTGACACGGCACCGCGATCGCGACCGGATTCGCCGCGCACGCCGCGGCGACCGCACGTGCAGCGCCCGGGCGGCCGATCGTGGCGGCGAGCTGCGCGTACGTCGTCGTCTCGCCGCTGCGCAGCGCGCGCAATGCGCGCCAGACGCGACGCTGGAACGCGGTGCCGCGCACGTCGAGCGGCAGCGCGCGCGCGACCTCGGGTTCATCGACCGACCGCACGACGGCCGCGAGCGCGTCGCGCACGTCGTCGGTTGCCGGCACCAGCTGCGCGTGCGGAAAACGGCGTTCGAGCGCCGTGCGCAGCGTCGCCGCGTCGTCGCCCAACTCGATCGCGCACACGCCGCGCGCCGTCGTCGCGACCAGCACGGTACCCAGGCCGCACGGCGCGCTCGCGTAGGCGATCCGCTCGCCGCGGCCGCCGGCGCGATACGTCGAAGGCGTCATCCCCAGCGGATCGTCTTCGTAGGCACGGCTGGGCGAGCCGAAACCCGCGTCGAGCAGCGCGTCGGTGACCCGCACGCCGGCACCCAGTTCGCTGCGTAGCCGCTGGGCGCGGCGAGCCCGCCGGTACTCGCCCGGCGTCACGCCGACGACGCGGCGGAACAGGCGCTGGAAGTGGAACCGGCTCAGCCCGACGGTCTGTGCGACCGCGTCGAGCGACGGCGGTTCGGGACCCTCGAGCAGCGCGCAGGCCCGTTCGACCGCGCGGACGCGGGCCGCGTCCGGCGTCTCTTCGCCCGGCTCGCAGCGTTTGCAGGCGCGAAAGCCGGCCTGCTCGGCAGCGCTCGGATCGGCGAACGCCACGATGTGCTCGCGGCGCGGCGTGCGGGCCGGGCAGCCGCTGCGGCAATAGATCTTGGTCGTCGTCACGCCGAACCGAAAGCGCTCGTCGCGCCGACGGTCGGCGATCAGCGCGTAGCGACGCTCATCGATCGGTTCCACGGTCTGCATCATCACGACCCGATCGTACGGCGGCCGGCTGCGCCGCCGCGTCCCGGGGATTGCGCGGGCATCCGCTACTTGCCGATGCAGAAGCGGGCGAAGATCCCGTCGAGCAGCGCCTCGGTCGCGTCCGCGCCGGTCAGTTCCCCCAGCGCCGCCAGGGTCGCGACCAGGTCGGGGACGGTCAGGTCGAGGGGGGCACCCGCCGTCACCGTCTCGCGGGCTGCCGCGAGCGCACGGGCGGCGACCGCCACCGCATCGGCCTGGCGCGCCGAGGCCAGGTGGGGCCGCGCGAGATCGAGCAGCTCGCCGCTCCAGCCGGCAGCGGCGATGGCGGTGCGGACCGCCGCCACCGTCGCCGGATCGTAGACGGAGCCGTGCAGGGCGTCGGCCTCGGCCGACTCGCGGCGGGCGTAGCCCGACGCCCCCAGGTCGGCCTTGTTGAACAGCACGACGCGCGGCCGTCCGCGGGTCGCGGAGAGAATCGCCTGCGCGTCGGCGTCGAGCGGCGCCGCGCCGTCGACGACCACCAGCGCCAGCGCCGCACCGGCCAAGGCCTGCTCGGCGCGTGCCATCCCGATCCGCTCGAGCGCATCGCCCGGTGCGGCGCGCAGACCCGCCGTGTCGAGCACCCGGACCAGGACGCCGTCGACGGCAAAGCGCTCCTCGATGACGTCGCGCGTCGTTCCCGGGACATCCGAGACGATCGCGCGCTCCTCGCCGAGCAACGCGTTGAGCAACGAGGACTTGCCGGCGTTGGGCGGTCCGACGATCGCCAGCGCCAGCCCCTCGCGGACGATCCGCCCGCGCTCCCAGTCGGCGACCAAGCCCGCCAGCGCGGCCTGCGCCTCGTCGAGCGCGCCGGCGACCGCCGCGGGGGCCGGCTCGGGGACCTCGTCCGGGTAGTCGATGGCCCCCGCCAACTGCTCGACCATCGCCGCCAGCGGCCGGCGCAGCCCGTCGATAGCCGCGCGCAAACCGCCGGTCAGGTTGGCCTGCGCGGCGCGTACCGCCGCCAGCGATTCGGCCTCGATGGCGTCGGCGACCGCTTCGGCCGCGCTCAGGTCGAGCTTGCCGTGGAGGAACGCGCGTCGGGTGAACTCCCCCGGGCCGGCGGTCCGCGCGCCGGCCTGCAAGCAGGCGCGCAGCGTCTCGGCAGCGATCAGCGGGCTGCCGTGCACGTGCAATTCGAGCACGTCTTCGCCGGTGACCGTACGCGGCGCGTCCATCGCGATGGCCAGGCCGTGGTCGACGACGAACCCGTCGGCGCCGACGACGGCACCGTAGGTCGCGACCCGATCCCGCAGCGGCTCGCCGGCGCGGAAGACGCGCGCAGCGATGGCTCGCGCGTCCGGGCCGCTGCAGCGCACGATCGCGATCGCGCCACGGCCCGGCGGCGTCGCGATCGCCGCGATCGTCTCCATGCCGCCGCTAGTCGGCGGGGGGGGCGTCCTTCGGGAACACGACCAATCGGCGCTCAGGCTCGACGCCTTCCGACTCGGTCCGCACGAACGGCGAATCGGCCAGCGCGAGGTGAACGATCTTGCGCTCGGAGGGCAGCATCGGCTCGAGCTTGATCGGCCGCTGCTCGCGCACCACCCGCTCGAGCGTCGCCAGGGCGAGCGTCTTGAGCTGGTCGGCGCGCCGCGCGCGGTAGCCTTCGGCGTCGATCGTGTAGTAGTGCCGGTTGTTGCGCGCACCGACGTTGATGATGTTGTTGTAGATCAGGTTGAGCGCTTCGAGCGTCTTGCCTTCGCGCCCGATCAGCGCGGCCAGCCGCGGTCCGCGGACCTCGAAGTACTCGCCTTCGCTGCGCGCGATGTAGACGATCTCGACGTCGTCGAGCCCCATCTTGCCGAGAATCTCTTCGAGCAGCGCGCGGGCCGGCTTGGCGGCCTCCGGCTCGACCGAGGGCGTCGCCGGGTCCATCATCGGCCGCGGAGCGGCGGGACGGCGGCGCGGTGCGCCACCCTCACTGGGTCCGCCATTGGGAGCACGCCGCGCGGCGGGACGGCTTGCGGGGCGACCGGCCGAACGCCGGCG
>JBEKAU010000166.1:0-5984 GCA_050015755.1 Vulcanimicrobiaceae bacterium
AGGCCAAGGCCGAGGGCGTCTCAATGAACGAGCTGGTCAAACGCGCCCTCGGCGAACACTTCGATGCGAAGCCGATCGATCGTGAGCGCCTTCGCGCCCTGGCAAGCGAGATCGTGGCCCGCGATGCCGCGCTGCTCGACGCGCTGGCGCGAGCCTAGTCGGATCTCTTCCGGTCTCGTGCCGTCGTAGTCGTGCCCTCGCACCCCGTCGAGCGTGACGAACTCGAAGCGATCGTTACCGCGATTCCCGGACCGCGGTCGCGCGTGCTTGCTTCGCAACTGGCGGCGTATGAGGCGCCGGGGGTCACCTATCTTGGCGAGGACTATCCGGTTTTCTGGGAGTCGGCGCACGGCGCAATCGTCGTCGATGTTGACGGGAACCGGTATCTCGATCTGACCTCGGCGTTCGGGGTCGCCGCGACCGGGCACACGAATCCGGCTGTCGTCGCGGCGATCGAGACGCAGGCGCGCACGCTGATCCATGGGATGGGCGATGTCCATCCGACCGAGGTGCGCACGCGGTTACTGGAGCGGCTGGCGGCGATTACGCCGGGTGACTTGACGAAGTCGTTCCTCTCGACCTCGGGCGCTGAGGCCGTCGAGTTTGCGTTGAAGACGGCGCTGCTCGCGACGGGGAAGTCGCGCCTTCTCGCGTATCACGGCGCGTATCACGGGCTCTCGCTCGGTGCGCTCGAGGTGATCGGGATCGACAAGTTTCGCGCACCATTCGCACCGTTGATCGCCGAGCGCACGACCTTGCTGCCATATCCGGATGCCGAAACGACCACGGAGGCCGCGCTCGCCATCGCGCGTGACGCGCTGACGCACGATCCTGAAGTAGCGGCGATCATTGTTGAGCCAATCCAAGGCCGTGGTGGTGTCATCGTTCCGCCCGACGGCTGGCTGCGTGGGTTGCGCGCTCTCTGCGACGAGCACGGCGTCCTGCTCGTGCTCGACGAGATCTACACCGGCCTCGGGCGGACCGGGACATGGTTCGCTTGCGAACGCGAAGGCGTCGTGCCCGACCTCTTGTGCCTCGGCAAGGCGCTCGCCGGCGGCGTTCCGCTCTCAGCGACGATCGGCACGCCACGCGTGATCGACGCATGGCCCCGCAGCACCGGCGAGGCACTCCACACCTCGACGTTCTTGGGTAACCCCCTCGCCTGTGCGGCGGCGCTGGCGCAGCTCGACGAGATGCAGCGGCTCGACGTGCTGCGTCTCGTGCGCGAGCGCGAACCGATCCTCACCGAGCGGCTCGGCGCGCTGTGCACCCTGCCCGGCGTGCGCGATGCGCGCGGCCGGGGCTTCTTGTGGGCGGTCGAGTTCGCCGACGGTGCGCTGGCCAATCGCATCGTGGTGCGCGCGCTGGCACGCGGACTGATCGTGCTGCAATCGGGTCCGACCGGGACCTCGATCACCATCGCCCCACCACTGACGATTGCGGACGCGCAACTGCACCGCGCACTCGACCTGTTCGAGCAGACGGTACGCGAGGAAGGAACACGATGAGCACGCTCAAGGTCGGCATCGTTGGGAGCGGGTTCGGCGGTGCGGTGCACGCGCCGGCCTACACGCTGCATTCGCGGTTCGAGGTGGTCGCGATCGCCTCGCCCAACCGCGCCGAGCAGGTCGCTCGTGAGCGCAAGATCCCGCATGCCTTTTCGTCGGTCGAGGCGATGCTGGCCGGCGTCGAACTCGACGTCGTGTCGGTCGCTTCACCGCCGTTCGATCATCACCGTTCGGTCATGGCCGCACTGGCGGCCGGCAAGCACGTGCTCTGCGAGAAGCCCTTCGGGCTCAACGTCGCGCAGGCCGAAGAGATGACGGCGGCGTGCACCCGCGCGGGTGTCGTCGGTGCGCTCGCCTTCGAATTCCGCTACCTGCCGCAGGTCCGTGCGATTGGCGAGCTGATTGCCAACGGGCATCTGGGCGCGCTGCGCGAGGTCGAGGTCGCGCGCTTGGGCCGCGAGTTGCTCGAGCGTGCCACCAACCGCACGCGCAGTTGGTGGTTCGAGCGCGAGAAAGGTGGAGGCGTCGCCAATGCCTTCATGCCGCACTTCTTCGACTTGGCGAACCATCTCTCGGGGCGCACGGTGCGGGCTACCCACGGCTTGCTGCGGACGGCGAACCCGCGCCGCGTCGATGCGCAGGGCCCGTTCACCAGCACCGTCGCCGACGGCGCGTTCGCGTTCGTCGACTATGGGGACGGCGTCGTCGGCCGCGTCAGCAACGACTCGACGACGATCCTCGAATCGGCTACCATCGCGGCGCACGGCGAGGTACGCAGCGCCGTCGCCAGCGGCAGCAATCTGGGCGAGCTGACGCTCTTCACGCTCACCGAGGACGAACAAGACGAGCTGGAAGTCACCGCGCTACCGCACGCGCGTCACGCGACGATCCACAGCAACCTCCCTTCGTTCCTCGAGTTGCTCGACGCCTTCGCCCGCGCGATCGACCTCGGTGATCCCGGCGTTCCGACGTTCGCGGACGGGCTGGTCACCCAACACCAGCTCGCCGCGATCGGCTATACCGCCTAGGGCAGGTTCGGATCGCCGAGCGCCGTCGCCATCGCGCGATAGACGTCGAGTCGGCCGCAGCCTTGATTGGTGTCGTTGATGTTGTCGGTCGTCTGGCAGAGAAGCTGGCGCATCTTCGCCGGGTTCTGATAGGTGCCGTTCACCGAGAGGATGAGCGCCGCCGCCCCGGCGACGTGCGGCGTCGCCATCGACGTGCCGGCGATCAAGGTACGGCAGTCAACCGGTGGCGCGACGTTGGAGACGTTCGGATAGTCGGCCGTGCAGATGCCGGCGAAATTGACGTCGTTCGGCGTCGCGAGGAACGGTGTCGACGTCCAGATGTTCTCGATCCAGTGCAGGTCGTCGTCGTCGCCATCCCCGTTCGGGTCGCCACCCGGAGCCACGATACCCCACGCGGCCGTGCTATGCACGTCCGCACCCGGCGTGCCGGTGTCGGTGTACGAGGCGACGTACTCGACCGGCGACGCGCTCGTGCCGCCGGTGTGGCCGCTGCCGTTGCTCTGGCCGTCATCCAACGAGGTCGCGCCGACCGCGATCACGCCAGTGTCGCACCCGGGCGCTTCCACTCCCGGCGTACCCGAATTGCCCGCCGCCGCGACGACCACCACGTTGGCGGCAATCGCGTTCGCAACTGCTGCGCCCTCCGTCGGATCGTCATCGACGCCAGAGGAGCACGACCCCCCGCCTAGGCTCATGCTGATGACGTTGACCCCGGCGTCGACCGCATCGTCGATCGCCGAGGCGATGTCGGCGGTATTAGCGCCGCACTGATTGTCGTCCGAATTATCGTTCGCACAGCTATCGTCGGGTTCGGGGAACACGCGGTAGGCCCAAATCTGCACGTTGCCGCCGGTACCCGCGAAGCCGAAGCTATTGCCGGTGTCGGCAGCGGCGATGCCCGAAACGTCGGTGCCATGTCCCATCGGGTCGGTTTCGAAGTCGGACGAGGACGGGTTGTTGTTCGGGTCGGTGATGTAGCAGCGCTGACGGCTGATCTTCGAGCTGAGCTCGGGGTGCGTCGGGTCTTCACCGGTGTCGATGATGGCAATCTTCACCGACGAGGATCCGAGTGCGGCGGCGTTGGTGATGCCACTGCCATTGTTGGCCTGGCTGTACTCGAACGCATAGTCGACCTTGATCGCGTGCATGTCCCATTGGCCCGGGATCGCCGCCGACTCGAAGTAGGGTGCGCCCTGGCTGAACCCGCCGAAGTATGGATCGCCGGTCGTGTAGCGCTGCGAAACGGTGAGCGGCGCACGCCGCAAACCGGTCTGGGCCACGCTCTCCACGCCGGTCTGCGCACGCAGCGTCGCTTCGACGCTCGCGAGTTTGCCGGCCGGTACCGAGAGGACGTGCGTCTGCTTCCCGATGTGCGAGTAATCCAGCGTGCGTACGCGCGTCGCGCCGGTCGCGCTCTCGCGCGAGGCGATCGCGCTCGCCGATGCGATCGCCGTCCCACGGTCGTAGGTGACCGCCAACAAGGTCGACGTCGCCGGGAAGCCGCGTCCGCGGTACGTCATGTGGTGCGTCGCGTCGCTGCCGCTCAACCCGCCGCGACCGGTCATGTCGTCGGTATCGCTCGTCGGGCAGGTGTACGCCGCTTCCGGCGCCGGCGTCGGACTTGGCTGCGCCGCGGTCCCGGGCGAAATCGTGAAGACGGCTACGTCGCCGGCAGCAAGCGTGACGCCGCCGGCGGACGATGCGAACGTCGCGGTACCGTTGACCGTCGTGGCAGTCGTCACGGGGGTGTCGGTTGCGACACCGCTGGTGTTGACAGTGAGAGAACCCAGCGTGTAGCCACCGGACCCGAGCCCGGATACCGTCATCGACGGCGTCCCGCTCACCGTGAACGACCCGCTGTTCACGTTGAAGACGACGTACGCGGTGTTCGCCGAGACATACGCCGGACGCCGGACTTTGGTCAGCGGCGCGCCGATCCCGACGGGCGTGATCGTCGTGAGCGTGACCTGAACCGAGGTCCCAGGTGACGCCGAACTGACGACCGCGCTCACGTCAGCCGTGATGCCGTTATACGTGAGGTTCGCCGTCGCGGTTGAACCGCTCGTGGGCGATAGGGTCTTACTCGACCCGTTTACCGGGGTCGCCGTCGGCGTGGGTGTTGGGGTCGTGGTCCCGCCCCCTCCTCCACCGCCGCCGCCCGTCGGCGGCGTGCTCCCGCCGCCCCCGCCTCCGCAGGCGACAAGCGAAAGCGACGCAACGACCATAATCGTCGCGAGACGAGGCAAGAGACGGTACTTCACGAGGGATCCTTCCGTAGGCGGGCGAGGAACCCGCTTCCACTCGGCCCGCAGGCAGCCCCGCGGCCGAGTGGATCGGTATGCAGCGTTGCTGCGGCTTACCGTCGCATGACGGAGGTCGGTTCGCTACTGGTCGGCGGACTGTTGTCGCCGAGTGCCACCGCCATTGCGTGATAGACGTCCAGACGGCCGCAGCCCTCGTTGGGGTCACCGATGTCGTCCGCCGTCGAGCACAGCAGTTGACGCATCGCGCTCGGCGTTCCGTACTGCCCCGGGTTGACGGAGAGGATGAGCGCAACGGCGCCGGCGACGTGCGGGGTGGCCATCGAGGTGCCCGCGATCAGCGTACGGCAGTCGATGGTGCCCACGAGACCGGGATAGTCGGGTGCGCACTCGCCTTCATACGTCTGGTCATTCGCTGACGCCATATACGGCGTGCTCGTCCAGATGTTCTCGATCCAGTGCAAGTCATCTGCGTCATTGTCATCGGACGGATCGCCGCCCGGTGCCACGATGCCCCACGCCGACGTGCTATTCGGAGCTTCACCGGGCGAGCCGTAGTCGGTGTATGACGCCACATACTCGACGGGGTTCGCGCTGGTGCCGACGCTGTGGCCGGTGCCGTTCGTCGAGCCGTCGTCGAGCGATGTAGCGCCGACTGCTAGCACGCCCGTGTCGCATCCAGGCGCCTCGACCGGCGGCCCGTAGCTATTGCCGGCCGCCGCGACCACGATGATGTTGGCGGCAATCGCGTCGGCGACCGCGCCACCTTCCGTCGTGTCGCTGTCCACGCCGTTGGTGCATGGCGGTCCCGATGCCGGCACGCCACCCAGGCTCATGCTGATCACGTTGACGCCGTGACTGACGGCGTCTTCGATCGCCGAAGCGATGTCGGTGGTCGATGCGCCGCATTGCGGATCGTTATCGCCGGCGGCGCTGCCGTTCTCGCAGTTGTCGTCAGGAGTCGGAAACACGCGGTAGGCATAGATCTCGACGTTGCCGCCCGCGCCGGTGAAGCCGAGGCTGTTGTTCGTGTCCGCGGCCGCGATTCCGGAGACGTCGGTGCCGTGGCCGTCGGGATCGGTCTCGAAGTTCGAGGTCGACTGCACGTTGGAGGGGTTCGAGATGAAGCAATGCTGATAGGGGTTCTTATAGGTTTTGTGTGGTTTTGTGTTATATTGTGATGTTTC
>JBEKAU010000167.1:0-7688 GCA_050015755.1 Vulcanimicrobiaceae bacterium
GATCCCGACCGACAAACACAACGTCATCTTCGAGGCGTTCCAGCAAGCCGACATGTCGACCGCGCGCAAGTACGGCGGCACCGGTTTGGGTCTGGCGCTCTCGCGCGAGATCGCCGGCCTGCTGGGCGGCGATATGACCGTGGAGTCCGAAGCCGGCGCCGGCTCGACGTTCACGTTCTATCACCCACTCGACCGCACGACCCGCGGTGTGGGCGTCGACCTCCCGATGGCGCCGCCGATCCGGCGGCCCGAAGCTCTGCCGACGCCGGTGCGCGCGCTCACGCCGCCGCCGATGCTCGGCCCCTCCGACGACGATCGCGAGAACGTCAAGCCGCACGATCGCGTCGCCCTGATCATCGAAGACGACGAGACGTTCGCGCGCATCCTCTTGGGGCTGGCACGCGATCGCGGCTTCAAGGGCCTGATGGCCCGCAGCGGTGCCGAAGGGCTGACACTGGCGCGTCAGTTCGTCCCCGACGCGATCACGCTCGACATCGGCTTGCCGGATGTCGACGGCTGGGGTCTGCTCGATCAGCTCAAGCGCGATCCGGCGACCAAGGCGATCCCCGTTCACGTCATCTCCGGCGAGGAGCAGTGGCAGAAGGCGCTCGACTCGGGTGCGTTCGCACACCTCAAGAAGCCGGCCAGCGAGGACGCGCTCACCCAAGCCTTCGACAACCTGCTCGGGTTCGCCGATGCGGCGACCCGCAACGTGCTGGTCGTCGAGGACGACGTCACCCAACTCTCGGCGATGGCGAACCTGATCCAGTCCGGCGAAGTGACGGTGACCGCCGTCTCGACCGGTGGTCAGGCACTGCGCGCGCTCGACGAGGCGAAGTTCGATTGCGTCATCGTCGACCTGGGCCTGCCCGACATGGCCGGGATCGAGTTGATCGAACGGGTCAAACAGCATCCGGCGCACGTGCGCGTCCCCGTCATCGTCTACACCGGCCGCGAGCTGACCGAACAGGAGGACACCGCGCTGCGGCGGCTCTCCGAGTCGGTCATCGTCAAGGACGCGATGTCGCCCGAGCGGCTGATCGAGGAGACCGACTACTTCCTCAACCAGGTTGAAGCGCGGTTGCCCGAGGTCAAGCGTCCGGCCGGGCTCACGGCGACGAACGGCTCGCTCGAAGGGCGCACGATCCTCATCACCGACGACGACGTGCGCAACATCTACGCGCTGCGCAGCTCGCTCGAAGAGTACAAGATCAACGTGCTCTCGGCCGAGTCCGGGCTGGAGGCGATCGAGCTGATGCGCACCCATCCCGAGATCGACGTCGTGCTGATGGACATCATGATGCCGGAGATGGACGGCTACGAGACGATCCGCCGCATCCGCTCGCGCAGCGAGTGGCACGGGTTGCCGATCATCGCCCTCACCGCCAAGGCGATGAAGGGTGACCGCGAGCAGTGCCTCGCGGCCGGGGCCTCGGAGTACATCTCCAAACCGGTCGACATCGATCAGCTCGTCGCACTGATCCGCGTCTGGCTGAACGTCACGGCATGATAGACTTCATCGGCGCGGCGGGCGCGTTGCCCGCGAAAGTCGCGCCGGCGCAGCCGGCGTCGACTTCGCCGGGGATCGTCGATCTGGAACTCAACCTGCTGCTCGAAGGAATCTATCGGGTCAGCGGGTTCGATTTCCGCGACTACGCGCCGGCGACGCTCAAGCGGCGGATCGCGGAGCGCGTGCGCGCCGAAGGGCTGCGCACGACGACCGGGCTGCTCGAACGGGTGCTGCACGATCCCGCCGCACTCAACCGGCTCATCGACGCGCTGACCCACAACGTCAGCTCACCGTTTCGCGATCCGGCGTTCTTCATCGCCTTCCGCGAGCGCCGACCCCAGTGAGACTGCCGTCGAACGCGCCAAGGGCGGCGCGTTTCCGCTCGACCTGCTCGACGAGTACGCGGCCCGCTACGTGGATGCCGGCGGTGTGCGTCAGTACTCGGACTACCTCGACGTCGAGGACGGCATGGCCCGCTTCAAGCCGACCCTGCGCCAGCAAATGGTCTTCGCCCAGCACAACCTGGTGTGCGACGGATCGTTCAACGAGTTCCACCTGATCGTCGCGCGCAACGTCTTCACCCACTTCAACCGTTCGCTCGTGTATCGCGCGCATCAGGTCGTCTTCGAGAGCCTCGTGCGCCTGGGCTATCTCGGAGTCGGAACCAAAGAGACCTTACGCTACACCCCGCACCAGCGGGCGTACGAGCAGGTCGACACCTCCGAGCAGTTCTACCGCCGCCTTCGTTAAGTGTGCGCCGCGGCGCGCGCGATCACCATCGCTCGCACCGCTTCGCCCACGCGCTCGATCGCCGCGCGACGGTAGCTCCAGCGCTCGTCGGCGCCCGGTGGGACGACGACCATCGTCGCGTTCGCCTCGAAGACGACCAGCTCGCCCGCGGGCGTGAATCCGAAGTCGATACCGGCATAGTCCAGCCCCAGTGCGGCGCGGATCTGGCCGAGCGCCGCCGTCGCGGCCGGGCCGAGTGTCGCCGGCAGGTCGTCGAGATAGCGTTGCTCGCGTTCGCGATACGCGGCCCGTTCCGCCATCTCGGCGCTGAAGTAGTGCACCTTCCACTGCGCCCCGATCGCGAGGTGCAGCGGGAAGACTTGGCCGCCGACGAGCATCGCGCGATACTTCGCCCAACTGCCGTCGGCCGCGCGCGTGTCGACGTACTCGAGCACCAGCAGCTCCTCGCCGGGGAGGATACTCGCGACGACGCTGAGTTCGCGCGCGGCGGCGACCAGCTCGAAGTTCGCGCCGGTATGAAACCCCGGCGTGCGCAGCAAGAGCGGGAACGCGAAGCCGTGCTGCGCGAGCAGCGCGGCGCCGTCGGGCGCGACCAGGGCGGCCCGCGGGAGCAGCGCGGTGCGGGCCGTCCGCACGCCGGGGATCCCGCGCAACCGCGCGGCGTTGGCGAGGCGGCCGCTCTCCGCGACCGCGTCCGGCGGGTTGAGGACCACGCCCCGCTCATCGGCGAGCAGCGCGGCGACCCGCGTCAGCGCGGGGCCGGCGCTGTCGGCGTCGCCGACGGCGTTGAACACGATCGCGTGCGGCGGCAGCGGCCCCGTGTGCAGCTCGACGGTGAGCTTGGTGGTCGCGAAGATGCTGTCGTCCAGGAAGCGTTCCGCCGCGACGTTGCCCGCGCCCAGGGTCACCAGCAACAGCACCTCGATCGGCGTCCCGGTGCCGCGGTACGGAATCCTCACCAGCGATGCGTCGCCGGCGGCGCTCGCCTCGACCACCTCGCCGAGCTGCGTGCGCACGGCGGCCAGGCCGCGCTGCGCCTCGGCGTTGGACGGATCGAGCCGCACCGCCGTCTCATACGCCGCTCGTGCCCGCTCGAGGTCGCGTCCCTTGAGCAGGACGAAGCCGAAGTTGGCGTGCGCGACCGCGTTCTTCGGATGGCGCTCGACCCCGTCGGCGAACAGCAGCAGCGCGTCGCCTCGGCGGCCCTGCCGGTAGAGGAGGAGCGCCAGGTCGTTGAGCGCGCCGAAGTGGTTCGGGTCGCGCTGCAGCACCTCGGCGTAGGCGTTGGCCGCCTCGTCGAGGCGGCCGAGCCGGTCGAGCAACCGGCCGCGCTGGACGTAGAGCGTCAGCGGAGCGCCGCCCGTACGCAGGCGGCGCTCCACCTCCTGCAGTTTCGCGCGGAGCGCGGGCTCCGTGGGTTGACCGGCCATGACCCGCCCTTCGTGGACAATCTTTTGGATCATCCGAACGGCGCTTCCGCCGAGCGGGCGAGCGGACTAGGATCAGACCATGAACCCCCTGGTCCTCGAAGCTGGATTGATCGTGCTCAGCGCACTGTGCTTCTGGCTGCTCGACCGCTACGTTATCGGATGCGGACGGCTATGACGGCCGATCTCACTGTCGGGCTGTTGCTCGCGGTCGCCGGTCTGGCCTATCTCGCGTATGCGATGCTGCGTCCCGAACGCTTCTGATCGGAGCTCGCCGACATGACTCTCATCGGATGGCTGCAAGCCGTCCTTCTCTTCGCGCTCGTCTGGCTGTGCGTGCGGCCGGTGGGCACGTACATGGCCCTCGTCTTCGAGGGCGGCCGCACCTTTCTCTCGCCGGTCCTGGGACCGCTCGAGCGCGCGATCTATCGGATCTGCCGCATCGACCCCAACCGTGAGATGGGCTGGAAGATGTACGCGTTCTCCGTCTTGGCGTTCAGCCTGGTCGGCCTCGCGTACCTCTATGCGTTGCTGCGCACGCAAGCGTTCTTGCCGCTCAACCCGCAGCACTTCGGCAACCTCGCGCCGGACCTGGCGTGGAACACCGCCGTGTCGTTCATGACGAACACGAACTGGCAGTTCTATTCCGGCGAGTCGACGATGAGCAATCTCTCGCAGATGGCCGGGCTGGCGTGGCACATGTTCGTCTCAGCCGGCGCCGGCATCGCGATCGCGATCGCGCTGATACGCGGCGTCGCGCGGGTCAACAGCACGACGCTTGGCAACTTCTGGGTCGACCTGACCCGGTCGGTGCTGTACGTGCTGCTTCCGATCGCATTCGTCGGCGCGTTGCTGCTGGCATGGCAGGGTGTGCCGCAGAATTTCGACCCGTTCACGACCGCGAAGACGCTCGAGGGCGCCGCGCAAGTCATTCCGCAAGGGCCGATGGCCTCGATGGAGTCGATCAAGGAACTCGGCACCAACGGCGGCGGCTTCGTCAACGCGAACTCCGCCTCGCCGTGGGAGAACCCCAACGGCTTCAGCAACTTCCACGAGCTGTTCCTGATCCTCCTGATCGGCGCGGCCCTGACGTACACCTACGGGCGCTACGTGAAGAACCAGCGCCAAGGCTGGGCGCTCTTCGCTGCGATGTCGATCATCCTGGGCATCGGAACGCTCGTCGCTTACGGCGCCGAGGCCGCCGGCAACCCGATCTTCCATAGCCTGGGCATCGCCGGCGGCAACTTCGAGGGCAAGGAGACGCGCTTCGGCATCGCCGGCTCGGCGCTGTTCGCCGCCATCACGACGGCGACGTCGTGCGGCGCCGTCAATGCGATGCACGACTCGTTCACCGCGCTCGGAGGCCTGGTGCCACTGGTCAACATGCAGCTCGGTGAAGTCGTCTTCGGCGGCGTCGGCAGCGGCCTGTACGGCATGCTCGAGTTCGTCGTCCTGACGGTCTTCATCGCCGGCCTCATGGTCGGCCGCACGCCGGAATTCATCGGCAAGAAAATCGAGCGGCGCGAAGTGCAGTACGCGATCCTCGCGATCCTCGTCGTGCCGGCGTTCTCGCTGATCCCGGCCGGTCTGGCGGCAGTGTTGCCGACGGCGCTCTCGACGCTCAACAACGCTGGGCCGCACGGCTTCAGCGAGATCCTCTACGCCTACACCTCGGGCGTCAACAACAACGGCAGCGCGTTCGCGGGCCTGGGCGGCAACACGTTCTGGGACGTCTCGATGGGCATTTCGATGCTCTTCGGACGGCTAGCCGAGATCGTTCCGGTCCTCGCACTGGCCGGCGCGCTGGCCGCCAAGAAATCGATCCCGCCAACCGCCGGGACGTTCACCACCACCTCACCGATCTTCGTCGTCCTGCTGATCGGCACGATCGTCATCGTCGGTGCGCTGACGTTCTTCCCGGCCGACGCGCTCGGCCCGATCGTCGAACACCTCCTGACGCTCCAAGGGAAGCAATTCTGATGTCCATCGCTGTGCCTCGCCAGCGCTCGCTGTTCGACCGCACGATCCTCGTGCCGGCGATCCGCGACTCGTTCGTGAAGCTCGATCCCCGCACGCAGATCCGCAACCCGGTGATGTTCATCGTCGAGGTCGGCGCGCTCGTGACCCTCTTCTACGCGTTCCGCGACGCTCGCGCCGGCCAAGCCGGGTTCGACGTCGTCATCTCGCTGTGGCTATGGTTCACCGTCCTGTTCGCGAATTTCGCCGAAGCGGTCGCCGAAGGCCGCGGCAAGGCGCAGGCCGAGTTCCTGCGCCGCACCAAGTCCGACACCTACGCCCGCCGCATCGTCGATGGCCGCGAAGAGCGCGTCGTCTCCTCGAGCCTGCGCAAGGGCGACCGGATCGTGGCCGAAACCGGCGACATCATCGCCGCCGACGGCGAGATCGTCGAGGGCGCCGCGACGGTCGACGAATCCGCGATCACCGGCGAGTCCGCCCCGGTCATCCGCGAGGCCGGCGGCGACCGCAGCTCGGTCACCGGCGGCACGCGCGTCCTCTCCGACCGCATCGTCTTCCTCGTCAGCGCGAACCCGGGCGAGTCGTTCCTCGACCGCATGATCTCGCTGGTCGAAGGCGCGCAGCGCCAGAAGACCCCCAACGAGATCGCGCTCTCGATCCTGCTCTCGGGCCTCACGATCATCTTCCTGATCGCGGTCGCGACGCTGGCGCCGTTCTCGCTCTACGCCGGCGCGGTGCCGAGCGTCGTCGTCCTGATCGCGCTGCTCGTCTGCCTGATCCCGACCACCATCGGCGGCCTGCTCTCCGCCATCGGCATCGCCGGGATGGACCGCGTGCTGCAGCGCAACGTGCTGGCGACCAGCGGTCGGGCCGTCGAAGCCGCCGGCGACGTCGACACGCTGCTGCTCGACAAGACCGGCACGATCACGCTGGGCAACCGTCAGGCGACCGAGATCATCCTGGCGCCCGGCGTCGACGCGGCGACCGCGTACCGCGCCGCCTACCTCGCCTCGCTCGCCGACGAGACGCCCGAAGGGCGTTCGATCGTGACCTTGGCGCAGCCGTACCTCGACGGCACCGACGGCAAGCTCCCGGCCGATGCGACGATCGTCCCGTTCAGTGCCTATACGCGGATGAGCGGCGTCGACTACGCCGGCGGCCGCAAATTGCGCAAGGGCGCACCCGACGCGGTTCGCGCTTGGGTCACCGAGACGAGCGGCGGCACCGCCGCGCAGCCGCTCGCCGGGGATGTCGAACGGATCGCACGGGCCGGCGGCACACCATTGCTGCTCGCCGATGAGAACCGTATCCTCGGTGCGATCTACTTGCGCGACATCCTCAAGCCCAACATGCGCGAGCGGTTCGACCGCCTGCGCGCGATGGGGATTCGCACGGTCATGATCACCGGCGACAACCCGCTGACCGCCAGCGCGATCGCACGCGAAGCCGGCGTCGAGGACTTCCTGGCCGAAGCGACGCCGGAGACCAAGATGGCGCTGATCAAGCGCGAGCAGACCTCGGGCCGGCTCGTCGCGATGACCGGCGACGGCACCAACGACGCCCCGGCGCTCGCGCAAGCCGACGTCGGCATGACGATGAACAGCGGCACGCAAGCCGCCAAAGAAGCCGGCAACATGGTCGACCTCGACTCCGATCCGACGAAACTGATCGAGGTCGTCGAAGTCGGCAAGCAGTTGCTGATGACGCGCGGCGCTCTGACGACGTTCTCGATCGCGAACGACGTCGCCAAGTACTTCGCCATCCTCCCCGCGATGTTCGTGGCGACGTATCCCGAGATGAACGCGTTGAACATCATGCATCTCGCAACGCCGGAGAGCGCGATCCTCTCGGCGGTGATCTTCAACGCGCTCATCATCATCGCGCTCATTCCGCTGGCCTTGCGCGGCGTGGCCTACCGCCCGCGCGGCGCGAACGCGGTCCTGCGCGAAAACGTTCTGATCTACGGCTTGGGCGGGATCATCATCCCCTTCATCGGGATCAAAGCGATCGATCTCATCCTGCAA
>JBEKAU010000168.1:0-5977 GCA_050015755.1 Vulcanimicrobiaceae bacterium
TCGGTGCCGGTCCGGATCGTCTCGCGGTACGCGACCGCAGGCGGATGCGTCGTCACGTCGACGTTGTACTTGCGCGCGAGCCGCTGCGTCGCCGTCGAGACGTGCACCTCGCCGTTGCCGAGCAGCTGCAGTTCGCCGGTGAACTCGGCGCGTCTGACGCGCAGTGCGGGATCCTCGTCGATCAGGCGCGCGAGTGCTTGCGAGAGCTTCGCCTCGTCGAGCCGCTGCGCCGGCGCGATCGCGACCGCGAACGACGGCTCGGCGAGCGGGATGGTCGGCATCAGGACGCCGGCGCTGGGTGAGCTGAGCGTATCGCCGGTGCACACGCCGTCGAGCCGTGCGAGCGCGACGATGGTGCCGGGGCCGGCCGCCGTGATCGGCTCTTGACGCTTGCCGAAGAGTCGCACCATCCCGCTCAGCCGCACCGCCGCGTTGCCGCGCGACGCGTCGACGAGCGGGCTCTGCGGCGTGATCGTGCCGCTGAAGACGCGCACGACCGAGAGCTTTCCCTGCTGTGGATGGTTGATGGTCTTGCAGACCTGCGCCACGATCGGTCCGCTCGCGCGCGGTTCGACGGCACGTCCGTCGACATCGCGGCGCGGCTCGGTGGTCGGCGAGGGGAACAGACGGGCGATGGCATCGATCAGCGGCGCCATGCCGACGTCTTCTTGGGCGCTGCCGACGAGCACCGGGATCACCTGGTCGTGCGCACAGTCTTCGCACAAGTCGCGATCGATCTCGTCCTGCGGCGGCTCTTTGCCGTCGAGCAGTTCTTCCATCAGCGTGTCGTCGAAATCGGCGAGCGCCTCGAGCAGCGTCGTGCGTTGGATTTCGACGAGCTCGCGCATTCCTGCCGGGACGTCGATCTCCGAGACGCGCGTGTCACCGTCGAGATACGCTTTGCGGGTCGCGAGGTCGATGTAGCCGCCGAACTTTTCGCCCACGCCCACCGGGAGATGCGTCGCGACGACGTGCGGTCCGTATGCGGCGCGCAGCGCGGCGAGTGTGCCCGCGAAGTCGGCGCCCGGCCGATCGGCCTTGTTGACGAAAAAGAGATGCGGCATGTTGCGCATCTCCACGTAGTCCACGATGGCCGTCAGTTGGGCCACGCGATCGGGGTCGGCATCGAGCACGACCACCGCTGCGTCGACCGCGGCGAGCGCGGTCTTCGTCTCCCCGAAGAAGTCGACGAACCCGGGCGTGTCGACCACCGTGAGGTCGACGGGCCCGCATGCGGCGTGCGCGAAGCCGCAGCACACGGATTGGAGGTGGTCGATCGCTTCGGGCTCGCAGTCGGTGATCGTCGTCCCGTCGCGGACGGATCCCCTGCGGGGAATGGCCCCGCAATGTGCGAGCAGCGTTTCGACCAGCGTCGTCTTGCCCGCGTGATGCGGCCCGACGATGGCGATGTTCCTGAGGCGCGCGATGTCGTCCATCGGCAGCCCTCCTGCTGTCACGTGAAAGGTCCGCGGGGCTACGCGCCGCGGACAGGTTCCTCCTCCCGTGCATGCGGCGAACGCAGGACCAGGTATGGTACCGCGGCTGGAAGAGCGGCGAACGCGGCAGTGACCAGCCCCGCTTCGGGGCCGAACCGGGTGACGACGATGCCGATGACGGCGACGCCGAGCGAACCGATGCCGAACGCGACCCCGTTCATCAGACCCAGCGCCGTGCCGAGGTGGCGCGGCAGGTGCTCTTGCGCGAGGGTGACGCCGGGCGCGTTCTGGACCGCCAGCAGCGCGCTGCCGAGCAGCAGCGCCCCCAGGCCCGCGGCACCGGGCAGGACGAGGCCCGCCAGCAGCGCGGGGACCGAGGTGACCAGGCCGAGCACCGCGACCCGCCGGGCGCCCAGGTGGTCGGCACCGGCCCCGCCGGCGTAGAGGCCGACGGCCGCCGCGACGATGAACGCGGTCGCGACCGCGCCGGTCGCGGTCAGGGGAAAGCCGCGCGCCGTCAGCAGGTTCGGCAAATAGAAGGCGAACGAGGACGCCGCCAGATAGCGCAGCGCCGTGCTCGCGACCAGCAGGCCGATCGCGACGTGGTCGACCCGGCCCAGCGCGTCCCCAGCGGTGTGGCGCGGCGCGCGGGCGTCGGCATCCCGGGCGAACCCCGGCAGCACGACCGCCACGGCCAGCGCGGCGAGGAGGCCGGGGATGATCATCAGCAGGGCCGCGCCGCCGCCGGCGTGGACGAGCAGGACGGCCGCCAGGTAGGGGCCCAGGCCGTAGCCGATCTGGCCGCCCACCTGATAGATGGAGATCGCCGAAGCGCGCCGGGTACCCCCGAGGAGGGCCGAGTACCGGCCGGCCTCGGGGTGCATGATGGCCGAACCCAGGCCGCCCAGGACGACGCACGGGATCAGGACCGCCAGCGAGCTGGTCGCCGACGCCGCCGAGACGCCGATGGCGGTCAGCGCGACCGACAGCGGCAAGAACCACCAGCGGCCGTGACGGTCGCTATAGGCGCCGACGGCCGGCTGCGCGACCGAGCTGGTCAGATACCAGACGACGGCGAGCGCGCCCTGATACCACGGCGGCAGCTTGGCCAACGCGACGACATAGAAGAGGACGAAGGGGAGGATTCCCGAGTACAGGTCGCTCGCGCCGTGGGCGAACGCCATCAGCCAGACGCCGCGGAGGTTCCATCCGCGGCTCAGCGACGCCGTCGTCATCGCCGCGCCTTCGGCGAGCCACAGGCAGCTTCCGGCCGCTGATGCACGCAGAAGAAATCGTCATGCGAGCCGATTCATGCTCTTCGGACTATTCGCGCGCCCGCGCCGCGCGGCGGACAAGGAGTTGCTGGCCCGCCCGCTGAGAATCGGATCGAAAGAATGTTGTTGCGTTGGTCCCACGCCTACGGTCGCATCGGCGTCGTCCTGCTCGTCGTCGTGGCCGTCGCCTCGTGGTTCTTGCCGCCGTACTATACCGGTTTGATCGCGCTGGTCGGATTGTACAGCTTGGTCACGATCGGGCTCAACCTGTTCATGGGCTACGCCGGACAAGTCTCGCTCGGGCAGGCGGCGTTTTTCGGCATCGGTGCGTACGGCTCGGCGATGCTGGCGACGCACTGGGGGATCACGCCGTGGATCGGCACGATCGTCGGCGCGGTGCTGGCGGCGATGGTGGCCTATCTGTTCAGTTTCGTCGTGCTGCGGTTGCGCGAGAATCTGCTGGCACTGGCGACGCTCGCGCTCGGAATCGTGGTCGGTGTCGTGTTCAGCGAGTGGGAGTTTCTCGGCGGGACGTCGGGGATCAAAGGGATCCCGGCGTTCGCGATCGGCAATCATACGTTCGCCTTGCGCGACTACGCGATCTTGGCGTTCGCGGTGCTCGCGGTCGGCCTCTGGTTTGCCGGGAACGTGGTGCGCTCGAGCTTCGGTCGTTCGTTGATCGCCGTCTCGGCGGGTGAGCTGGGCGCGCAGGCGCTCGGCGTCGACGGCGAGCGGTTGCGGCGGCAGACATTCGTCCTCAGCGCCGTGTACGCGGGCATCGCCGGCGGCATCTACGCGTCGTACCAGTCGTACATCGATCCGACACAGTTCGGGTTTCTGCTTTCGGTGCAGTTCGTCTTGATGTCGGTGATCGGCGGGATCCGCTCGCTGTGGGGCGCGGTGATCGGCGCGGCGGTCGTCGTCGCGCTCGGCCAGTTCCTCCAGAGCGTCGTTCCGCTCGTCTTGCCGAGCGCGCGCGGTGACTTCCAGCAATTCTTCCTCGGAGTCATCCTGGTGGCGATTCTGATTCTCTTGCCGCGCGGCATCGCCGGCCGTGCCGCGGAGGGCCGCGCGTGATCGCCGAGATTTGGCAATACGTGTTGGCCGGCGTCGTGTATGGCGCGATCTACGCGCTGATCGCCGCCGGCTTCGTCCTGATCTACCAAGTCACCGGCATCATCAACTTCGCGCAGGGCGAGTTCGCGATGATCGGCGCAATGACGGCGGCATCGCTGGTGGCCACCGGGATGCCGCTCCCGCTGGCGGCGCTGCTCGCAGTGCTCGCCGCGGCCGTCGTCGGTGCGCTCTGCTATCTGCTGGCGATTCGGCCGGCGGCGAAGGCCACCAGCGTGACGCTGATCTTCATCACGCTCGGGCTCGACGTCGCGCTGCGCGGTGCGGGGTTGTTCATCTGGGGGACTAATCCGCTCAGCTTGGATGCGTTCAGCCACGGCACCGCGATCATGCTGTTCGGCGGGGTGCTGCCGCCGCAGGCGCCGTGGGTGCTGGGCACGGATCTGCTCGTGTTCGCGGCGCTCTACCTGTTCTTCCGCCACACGTACGCCGGCACCGCGGTACGGGCGGCAGTAGCGAATCCGCCGATCGCCTCGACGTTCGGGATTCCGCTGCGCGCGTTCGCGTTTTGGAGCTTCGTCGCGGCGGCCGCGATCGGTGGCCTCGGCGGTGTGGTCATCGCGCCGATCCAAAGCCCGACCTTCGACATGGGGCTGACCCTGGGACTGGCGGGCTTCGTCGCTGCCGTGCTGGGCGGTCTCGACAGTTTGCCGGGTGCGCTATTGGGCGGCTTCGTGCTGGGCATCGTCGAGCAAGTCGCGGGCGGCCTGCTCTCGACCGGTTGGGAAGAAGGCATCGGCTTCGTGATCCTGATTCTCGTGCTCGTGCTGCGGCCGCAAGGTCTGCTCGGGCGCGCGGCGCGGCGCGCATGACGGCGGCAGCCCTCTCGACCACGACCCTCGACGTGCGCAACGTGACGATGCGCTTCGGCGGCGTGGTCGCCGTCGAGGACGTCTCGTTCACCGCGTACGGCGGTCAGGTGCTGGGCGTGATGGGCCCCAACGGTGCCGGCAAGACGACGCTGTTCAACGTCATCAGCGGCGTGCAGCGTCCGACCAGCGGTTCCGTCGCGCTCGACGGTGCGACGGTGACCGGCTTGTCGGTCGATCGTATCGCCGGCCGCGGCGTCACCCGCACGTTCCAGACGCCGGTGATGTTCTGGGGCCTCACCGTGCGCGAGAGCATCGCGATCGCGCTGGCGGCACGCGAGGCGGGCGGTACCTATCCGCCCTCGCCGTTCCAGGGCGTGCTCGCCAGCGGTCTGGGCTTGCCGGGCCGGCGCGCGAAGGACGCGGCGCTGCGCGAGCGGGCCGACGCGCTGCTCGCGAGCGCGGGGATCGCGCACATGGGCGATCGCGCGACCGAGTCGCTGGCCTTCGGCGAAGAGCGGCTGTTGGAGATGGCGCGCGCGCTGGCGATGGGCCCGCGCGTGCTGTTGCTCGACGAGCCGCTCTCGGGGCTGAACCCCGACGAAGTCGCCGACGTGCTGCGCGCGGTGCGCGCCGCGCGCGCCGAGGGGATCGCGGTGCTGCTCGTCGAGCACGCCGTCGGCGAACTGCTCGGCGTTGCCGATCGGGTCGTCGTGCTCGACCACGGCCGCACCATCGCGGAAGGCGACCCGCGAGCGATCGCCGCCGATCCGATCGTGATCGACGCCTACCTCGGAGACGAGTTGGAATGAACGACGCAGCGCCGGTTCTGGAGATCGAGAACGTCTCGACGACGCGCGGCCGCGTGCAGGTGCTGTGGGACGTCAGTTTGACCGTGCGCAAGGGCGAGACGGTCGCGCTGGTCGGCCCCAACGGGGCGGGCAAGACGACGCTGGTCGGCTCGATCACCGGGCTGATCCCTCCGTTCGCCGGCAGCGTGCGCGTCGACGGTGCCGACGTGACCGGTCATTCACCGGGCCGGATGGCGAAGCGCCGCGTCGCGCTCGTCCCCGAGCGGCGCGGGATCTTCGGGCCGCTCACGGTGCGCGAGAACCTGATGCTCGGCGCGTACGCGCGCCGTGCCTCGCGCGCGGAGCTCGCCGCCGATCTTGCCGACACGCTGGCGCTCTTTCCGGCGCTCGAGCGCTACATCGACACCACCGCCGGCTCATTGTCCGGCGGCGAGCAACAGATGGTCGCGATCGGCCGCGCGCTGATGGCGAAGCCCGAGCTGCTGCTGCTCGACGAGCCGAGTCTGGGGCTG
>JBEKAU010000169.1:0-5976 GCA_050015755.1 Vulcanimicrobiaceae bacterium
CGCACATCCAGGACGACACGAAGTTCTACACCGACCTGAGCGGCGGTACGCTCCCGCAGGTCACCTTCATCAAGCCGGTCGGCATCGACAACGATCACCCGAGCTACTCGGCACTGGCCGAAGGCGAGGCCAACACGCAGAAGTACATCGCGGCGATCTGCGCCTCGCAGTACTGGAACAACACCGTCGTCATCCTCACCTACGACGAGAACGGCGGCCGTTGGGACCACGTGACCCCGCCCAAGATCGACCAGTGGGGTCCGGGGACGCGCGTACCGATGATCGTGATGTCGCCGTACGCCAAGGCCAGCTATGTCGATCACACGCAGTACGAGACCGTCTCGATCCTCGCGTTCATCGAAAAGCTCTTCAACCTGCCCTCGCTGGGATCGCGTGACGCGGCGGCCACCCCGCTCACCAACGCGTTCAACTTCCAGCAAAAACCGCTGACCTGCCAATCCTCGTAAGCGCGGGGCGACTGCGCCCGCTCCTGCTCGCGCTCGCGCTCGCCGGGTGCGCGCGCGCGAGCGCCCACGTGAGCGCGATGGGCGCGCCCGATCTGCCCACGATCCCGGAGGTACGCAGTGCCGCCGGGATCGTATCCGTTGCGGTCACCGCGAAGCTCGACGCCGACGGACGGCCGGCGTTCTTCTGGGACGGGCGCGAGGTGGCACCGACCATCCGCGTGCGCCCAGGCGACGTCATCCGGTTCCGCTACGAGAACGACTTGCCGCAGACGTGCGGCTTCGGGATGGTCTCCGACTCGAATCTGCATTTCCACGGGCTGGCGTCGGAACCGGTAGCGCCGGGCGACGACGTCCTTTCGGTCGCCGTGCGACCGGGACGCACGTACGACTACGTCGTGAAGATTCCGCACGACCAGCCGCCCGGGCTATATTGGTATCATCCGCACCCGCACGGCCTGACGAACTGGGAGATCGGCAACGGGATGGCCGGCGCGATCGTCGTCGAGGGGATCGCCGACGCCGACCCCGCTCTCGCCGGTCTGCCCGAACGCGTCATCGTCTTGCGTGACGTTCCGCACGATCCGGGCCTGGGCGCCGCGCTGCGCGCGGATCCCGCCAAGATGGTCGCCAGCTCACACGCACTGCGTATGACCGACGAGGACGACCAATACGACGCACCGTGTGGCGTCGAGTCGACCTCGCAAACGACGATCAACGGCATCCCGGCAGCGACGCTCGGCATCGAGCCCGGCGAGCGCCAGTTCTGGCGCGTCCTCAACGCCTCGGCGCATCGGCACTTCGACCTCCAAGCGCCCGGCGTGCCGATGCAACTCGTCGTGCAGGACGGCGTCCCGCTGCGCTACTACCGCGGCGATCCCGTGAGCGAAAAGCGCTGGCACATCATCATCCCGCCGGGTGGTCGCGCCGAGTTCGTCATCACCGGGCCCAAGCACCCGCAAATGCTCTACTCGCTGTGCTTCGACACCGGTCCCGGCGGCGACGAGAACCCCGGTGCGATCCTCGGCGAGCTCGACCCCGAGGACAGCTCCGCGCTCGCGCGCGTGCCGCCCCCGATCGGGCTGGCGATGCCGGCGCGTTACGAGACGGTGCCGACCGACGTCGCACGCAGCCGCACGATCCGGCTGAGCGAAGGCGCCCACAATCGCTTCTTCATCGACGGCGTCGCGTATCGACCCGGGCTCCCCCCGGCACTGACCGCACACAGCGGCACCCTCGAGCGGTGGACGATCGAGAACGAAAGCACCGAGGTGCACGTCTTCCATCTCCACCAGGTCCACATGGTGCTCGAGTCGGTCAACGGCCGACCGAACCGCGAGCGCGCGTGGGTCGACGTGGCCGACGTTCCGCCCGGCAAAGCACTCGCGAACGGGCACGTCCGGCCTGCGCGCATCGTGCTGCTGGTCGATTTCCGCGACCCGGCCGTGCGTGGCGTCTTCCCGTTCCACTGCCACATGGCCGACCACGAGGACAACGGGATGATGGCCACGATCCGGGTGATTTAAACGAACGACGGAGGACTTCGGGCTCCCCTGCGGGTAGGGGCCCGCCCATGCAGGGGACGGCGACCATGGCAGTCTCCATCCACCCGAGCGGGCTGATTGCGCGAGCGCGGGATCTCTGGGAGCGCGGAGCGTTCGAGCGATGCCTCGCCGTGCTGGATGCTATGCCGCCGCTGGCGGCGTCGGCGCCCGAACCGTTGCTCCTTCGCGGACAAGCGCTGATTCGACTGCGCCGCTTCAGCGAAGCAATCGCCGTGCTCGACGTCGACCCGAGCACACAATCGAGCGTCGAGGACGTCTGCCGTCTCCGCCTGCTCTTGGCGGCCGCCTATTCCCATTCCAGTGACAACAAACGCGCGAGCGGCCTGCTCGACCAGGTCGACGACGCGCTGCGCGGACACGTCGTCCCAGACGAACTCGCCGCGGAAATCGCATACCACCGCGCCCACGCACTTCGGCGGGAAGGCGACGTCGAGGGTGCCGAGCGGGCGGCCATTCGGGCGCAATCGCTCGGCAGAGCACCCTGGTCCGTTCTCGCGATCGGGACACGCGGATACCTACGCATCCCGGCAAATGCGTACGCCGAGGCCTACCGACTCTTCTGCGAGGCGCTCGCCGCGTACGAGACTGCCGCGATGCGGGACGACCATTGGCAAGCGATCATAATGGCCCACATCGCCAACATGGAGTGTCCACTGCGCTCGGCCGCGTTCCCGGGTACCTATGCACGACGCAGCACGACGCCAATCGACTTCGCCGCGTCGGCAGCGATGCGCGCATCGGGGTCGGCGATGTACACCCTCGACGCGTGGTCAGCTGCACTCGACGGCAATCGACCGGTGGCCCTTCGCTTCGGACGTCGGGCCACAGAGTTGGTTCGGGACGATCCGTACGACTATCTCACGGGCCTGGCGCACCGTGCGCTGCTTGCAAAACGGCTCGCGAATCCCGACGCAGCTGCTGACCACGCCGCCGACGCGCTCGAATTAGCTCGCCGGATCGATTGGGGCAACAATATGCTTCACAGTGCCAGTGCGGTGCTGTTGGCAGAGTACTTCGCCGATCTCGACCCGGCCATCAGCCGCGAAATGCTGCGCTGCTACGCCATCGCTCTGGGCACCATCGCGCCGACCGAGACGACGATCAACGACACGCACGACCTCGCGCACATCGCGTTTATCAACGGTGTCGTCCATCGGACGGAAGGACGCGTCGCGGAAGCACATCGCGCGTTTCGCGACGCATATACCGCCTACACCGAGCTCGGCATCCGTTGGCGCGCGACGTTCTGCCTCCTCGAGCTCGATACCGTCCCTGTCCCGGACCCGGAGTTCCCTTTTCCACTCGACGACGCGGCCAGAGCGATCCTCGCGGACTACCCGCACTCTTTTCTCGCCGATCGCCTGGGAGCGTGGAGGGGGGTCTACGACGATCCCATCGCCTCGTCGCTCTCGCCGGTCCGGCTGCACGTGCTGCGGCGGCTCCTCGACGGCGCGAGCGCGAAAGAGATCGCGGAGATGCTCGGCTTATCGGTCGGGAACGTGCGCAATCGCATTGCCGAGTTGCAAGCGGCGTTCGGCGTAGCGTCGATGCAGGAGCTCCTTACCGCCGTTCGCGCGCGCGGTATCGGCGCACCCTCGTGGGTGCCCGCTCATCGCGCGCTGAGAAACGCGTCGAGCGCCGCTGCGAACGCTTCCGGCTGATCGGCCATGACGAAGTGCTTGGCCGGGGCGATCGCGACGATGCGCAACGTGCGCACGCGCGGGAAGAGTGCCTTGTAGGCAGCGACCTTTTCGGCTTGGGTGTAATGGACCGCGATGTGCGGATCGGCTTCGCTCGGATCGTAGGGCACGATCTCCTCGAGCGGGACGGGAATCGCGGCCAGGTGCGGACGCAGATCGACTTCGAGAGACGCTGCGATCCAATCGGTGGCGGTCTTCGGATCGCTTTGCGCGGCCAGGGCCGCGTACGCCGCGGCGAGTTGCGGGTCTTCGACGCCTTGGGCGCTCATGTAGCCGGTCTCGTACTCGACCAGCTGCGCGGTCGAATGCAGCCGCAGCGTCGAGGCGCTCCGGGCCGCGGCTTCCTTGCGCTGCGCCGCGTTGAGGTCGTCGGTGTCGGGGAAGATCGGCTGCGCATCGATCGCGACGATCCCGCGCAAGCGGCTCCCGTTCGTCTCGCCGTACGCGATCGCCAGCATTCCGCCCAGGCTGTGACCGACGAGCACGACCTTCCCGAGATGCCGTTGATCGAGCAGGGCGCTGAGATCGCGCGCGAAGCCGGCGAACGTCGGCGTCCCCTGCGGTGGCTGGCCGGCGAAACCGGCCGGCGTCACCGCATAGACCGTGTGCGTCGCGGCGAGGTGCGGGATCACCCCGTACCACTCCCATGCGCCGCAGGCGACGTCGGGCAGCAGCACGATCGGGTCACCACTGCCGTAGGCGTCGACGTGCAGCGTGCCGACCTGGAAGCTCGCGGTCGGGGTGGGCGCCGGCGGCAGCGTCGCTGCGGGTGTGCGCGTCGGCACCGCCAGCGCGGTCACCGCAACGACCGCGACGAACACGAAGAGACGCATCGATGACCTCACGGAGCGAGCCGACCGATTTTCCAGCTCGCACCTTCGCGTACGTACGCGATGCGGTCGTGGACGCGGTTGGGGCGGCCTTGCCAGAACTCGAACCGGGCCGGAACGACGCGATACCCGCCCCAGTAGGGCGGACGCGGAACCTCGCCCGGAAACCGCGCGTCCGCCTCATCCATCGCGCGCGCCAGCTCGGCCGCGCTCGCAACGGGTGCGCTCTGATGCGACGCCCACGCGCTGAGGCGATGGCCACGCGGCCGGCTCGCGAAGTACGCATCGCTCTCGTCGTCGCCGACCCGCTCGACGCTCCCCTCGATGCGTACTTGCCGCTGCAGGACACTCCACCAGAACAGCAACGCCGCGCGCGGCTGCGCGAGCAGCGCCGCCCCTTTGCGGCTTTCGAAGTTGCTATAGAAGACGAACCCGCGCGTGTCCCAGGCGCGCAGCAGCACGATCCGCGCCGACGGTTGACCGTCGGCATCGACCGTGGCGAGCGTCATCCCGTTGGCTTCGCCGAGCTCCGGGGTCGCGAGCGCCTCGCCGAACCACCCGCCGAACTGCACGAACGGATCGGGGGCGACGGCGGTCTCGTCGAGCGCGGCCCGCTCGTAGTTCACGCGGCGCGCGCGGTAATCGTCGCTCACGGAAACTTCCCCGCCAGCAGCCCGCCGCCGGCACCGAGCACCAGGATCGCGCCCCCGGCCAGCGCGAGCGGAAGCGACGCATCGACCGTGCGCTTCTCCTTCGTCGTCGAGGCTGCGAGGGCGGCGAGGCGGCCGCGCAAGCTGCCGGCGTCGGCGACGCGCGCATAGGCCCCGTGCGCGGCGAGCGCGATCTGGCGCAAGGCATCCTCGTCGATCGTCGCCTGCTCGTCGGTGCCGGGGACGAACTGCCCGGAGTCGTTGGTGCCGATTCCGACGGTGTCGATCTCGATCCCGGCGTCGCCGATCTGCGGTGCGACCGCGAGCGGATCGGCGCCCAAATTGTTGACGCCGTCGGTCACCAGGACGATAGCGCGCTTGCCGGTCGAGGGCAACAACCGCGCGGCCGTCAGCAACGCATCGCCGATCGCGGTGCCGCCGTTGGGCGGCGGAATCCGCCCGATCGCGTCACGCAACACGTCCTTGTCGTCGCTGAGGGGTTGCACCACACCGGCACCACTGGAGAACGCGACGATCCCGATCCGCGTTCCCGCCGGCGCGCCGTCGATAAACGCGCGCACCGCGGCGTTCGCCGCGTCCGAGCGGGTCGGAGCAACGTCGGTCGAGCGCATCGAGCCTGACGTGTCGACGCACAAGACGACCGCGCCACGTGCCGGCAACGTCGCGACGAGATGCAGGCCGGCGAGCGCGGCGCCGAGCAGGACGATCCCGAGTGCGCAAGCGAGCGCGATCCAGAGCGCCGGGTC
>JBEKAU010000170.1:0-5974 GCA_050015755.1 Vulcanimicrobiaceae bacterium
CCGTCGCTGCGGATGACGACGCGATCATCGTCGTCGCCGGCTTCCTTCGTGCGCAGCCATGTTGCGCCGTCCTTCTCGTACAGGACGCCAAGCTCGCGCAGCCGCGCGATGCCGCGCTCGATCGTGCCCGCGTCGTGCAGCGCGCGCTCCGACTGCCAGAGATCGTAGTCGACGCCGAAACGGTGGGCGACGTCCTGCTGGTGCGCGACCAGCAGATCGCGCGCGAATTTCGCCAGCGGTGCCGTCGCCTCGGCTTCGGCGACGTGCAGCCACTGCTCGCCGTCGCGCGCACGCAACGCCTCGGCGATCGGGACCAGATAGTCGCCGGGATAACCGTCCTCGGGGAAGGGGAAATCCGGGGTGAAGAGCTGGTGGTAGCGCGCATAGACGCTGCGGCCGAGCACGTCGAGCTGCGAGCCGGCGTCGTTGATGATCCACTCGGTGAAGACGTCGTAGCCGGCGTGACGCATCGCCTTGGCCAGCGTGTCGCCGATCGAGAGCGTGCGGCCTTGCACGACGACCAGCGGCCCGGTCGGATTCGCGCTGCCGAATTCGAGCGAGATGCGCTCGCCGGTCGGTGCGGCCTTGCCGTAGTCGGCCCCGGCCTGCAGGATGCTCGTCACCACCCGCTGCCAGAACGCCGGCACGAGCCGCAGGTTGACGAAGCCCGCCGTCGCGGTCGCGTCGGCGACGGTCGCGCGCACGCCCGGGTCCTCGAGGGCGCGCGCGATGAGCGCCTCGCCGACGTCTTGCGGTTTGCGGCGTGCGACGCGGGCGAGGGCGAATGCGACGTTGGTCGCAACGTCGCCGAACTCGGCGCGGCGCGGCGCCTCGAATCCCACCACCGGGTCGCTCTCGGGCCACAGGGCGCGTGCCGCGTCGGCGAAGCGAGCGGCGAGGTCGTCCAGCGAGAGCAGCGCGTTCTCCTCAGTGGTGATAGGGTTCATCGCGGGCGATCTTCGCCGCGCGGTACAGTTGCTCCAGCACCAGCGCCCGTGCCCACTCGTGCAAGAGCGTGAGCGGCGAGAGCGACCAGCGCAGATCGGCCCGCCGCAGGAGCGCCTCCGAGGCGCCGTAGGTGCCCGCGACGACCAACGTCAATCGCGCAATCCCCTCGTGCGGCAACCGCTCGATCCGCCGCGCCAGCTCCTCGCTCGAGAAGCTCTCGCCGGTCCGTTCCAGCAGCCACACGCGATCGGCCGGATCGATCACCTTGAGGATCGCTTCGCCTTCGGTCTGCATCGCACGCGCCGGATCGCTGCCGTCGGCGGCACGCACCTCGACTTCCTCGAGCCGATGATACGGCCGCAGCCGCGTACGAAAATCGTCGAGTGCCGCGCCGATATAGCGCTCGCGAACCTTCCCAACCGCGATCAGTCGAATGATCACGCCGCGCGGCGCGGGCGACCGCCCTTCTTTCCATTAATGCGTGCCGCGCGCGCCTTCGCCTCACTTCGCACCGAACCGCCACGACGCGCGATTTCCGTCTGCCACGCGCGATTTCCGAACGCACCTTCGAGCAGGTGGGGAATGTAGTGCGCGACTTTCCAGCGCGGCCAAGAAAGCTGCGTACCGAGGTGATTGACGCGTACTTTCGCGGCGCGCTCGGGAGTCATGTCTCCGAGCCCCTGGAGAATACTCCGTGGCACGAAGAGTACGGCTCCGCTTGCGAACGCGATCACAAAGCCATCCGCATCGCGATCGTATCGCGCCGAGATCGCGACCGGGCGGTAAACCTCGTATTCCTTTGCCTGCTCGAGCGCGGCGTCGATCTCAGCTTCGGTCTCGGCATCGAGGGGTGCATCGTAGGAACGATGATGCTCCCTGCGCCCGTTCTTCATGGATGCATCTCCTCCAAAGCGCCCCTGCGTGCACGTGCGGAGGTTCGTGATCGCCCGGAAACGCGATGAAGAGCACGCCCTCGAGACGGCGCGAACCCACGCGAACGTCCTCCGATCTTAACCCAACCCGGTTCGGTTTTCAAGGGCGCCACGGCGCACGGTGTAGCCGTCAGGGCCGGCGAGGATGCGGCCGTCGATCTCCAGCTCGGTGAGGAGTGGGAGCAGCTCGGTGGGGGGCAGGGCGAGGCGGTCGGCGAGGCTGGCGGCATGGCGGCTGCCGTCGGCGAGTGCGGCGAGGACGCGGCGCGTGGCGGGATCGTCGGCGCGACCGGGAGCATCGTCGCCTGTCGGCGGCGGCCGCAGCGAAAAGTGGCCCGGGAGGGCGGCGAGGACGTCGTCGGCGTCACGGACGAGGGTGGCGCCGTCGCGGATGAGGGCGTTGCAGCCGGCGGCTTTGGAGCGGTCGACGTCGCCGGGGAAGGCCAGGACGGGGATCCCGCGGTCACCGGCGTGGCCGGCCGTGTTGAGGGCGCCGCTACGGGCCGCGGCCTCGACGACCACCACGGCGTCGGCCAGGGCGGCGATGACGGCGTTGCGGGCCAGGAACATCCACGGCTTCGGGGCGACCGCGGGGCCGAACGGCGAGACGACCGCGCCGCCGTCGGCGACGATCCGGGCCCCCAGTTCCCGGTGGCGCGGCGGGAAGAAGTGGTCGTGGCCGCCACCGAGGACGCCGATGGTCGGCGCGCGGGCCGCCAGGGCCCCCTCGTGGGCCGCACCGTCGATTCCCAGGGCCAGTCCCGAGATGACCGCCACCCCGGACCGTCCGAGCGCCTCAGCGAGCCGCCGTGCCCTGCGGCGCCCCTCATCGGAGGGCGCCCGCGTCCCGACGATCGCGACGCTCGGCGCGGCCAGCCCGTCGAGGGCACCGGCGACCCATAGCCCCTCGAGCGCGCTGCCCGCCAAGCGCTCTCCAACCTGCCCGTCCAGCTCCGCTCGGCTGACCCAGCGGCGTTCCAGCCCATCCACGAACGTGCGTTCACGCGCACGAATCGGCCTGACCAGGGGCCGACCTCCAAGGGATTCCCGCCTGCCCCCCGTAACGGGCCTCGGCGATCACGGCCCGCTTGTGCGGGCCGGGCCGCCCTAAGGGAGAAGACGACCGAGCATGGCAGCCGAAGCGTATTGTGTAAAGTGCAAGACCAAGCGCGAAATCAAAGACGCGCAGCAGATTCAAATGAAGAATGGCCGCCCCGCGACCGAAGGCAAGTGCCCCGTGTGCGGGACCAAGATGTTCAAGATCGGAGCATCGACCTAACCGCCAAATCGGGCTATACTGGGCGGGGTACCACAACATCTAGGGGTACCCGCCCCGAGAGGACCGACTCGACCTGCTCTGCCCGCACTGTCGCAAGAACGAGACTCGCGTCGTCGATTCGCGCGACGACGACAACTCCGTCCGCCGGCGTCGGGAGTGTCTCGGTTGCAAGCACCGCTTCACGACGTACGAGCGAATGGAAGCGCCTCGTCTCTTCGTCGTGAAGAAAGACGGTCGGCGCGAACAGTACAATCGCGACAAGGTTCTCTCCGGACTGCGCCGGGCGTGCGAGAAGCGCCCGGTGGCCGAGGCCCAGATGGAAGAGACGGTGGCCTCGATCGAGCGCGAACTGTTCGCGCGCGGGGAGAGCGAGGTACCGGCTTCCCTCATCGGCGAGAAGCTGATGGAGTCGCTCAAACGCCTCGACGCGATCGCCTACGTGCGATTCGCCAGCGTCTACCGCGACTTTCGCGACGTGGCGAGCTTCCGCGCCGAGCTCGAAGAGCTGCTCGCCAAGTGACGCCGCTGGTCGCGGTCGTACGCTTGCCCGAGGGCGAGGGCTTACCGTTGCCCACCTACATGAGCGATGGCGCAGCCGGCGCCGACGTAGTGGCCGCGGTGCTCGACGACGTCGTCCTGCCGCCGGGCGGCCGCGCGCTGATTCCGACCGGCTTTGCCTTCGAGGTGCCGCCGGGGTACGAGGTGCAAGTGCGGCCGCGCAGCGGGCTGGCGCTGAAGTTCGGCGTGACCTGCCTCAACAGTCCCGGCACGATCGACAGCGACTATCGCGGCGCGGTCGGCGTCATTCTGGCCAACCTCGGCGCCGAGCCGTTCGTCGTGCGACGCGGCGAGCGCATCGCCCAGCTGGTGGTGGCACCGGTCGTGCAAGCGGCGTTCCGCGAGGTCGCCGCGCTCGGTGTGAGCGCGCGCGGCGAGGGCGGCTTCGGCAGCACGGGACGCTAGGCGCATGCGCGTCTACGTCGTCGGTGCGGGTGCCGTCGGAACCTATCTCGGGGAGCTGCTGCGCGGGATCGGCAACGAGGTCAGCTATGCGCCGCGCGCGCTCGAGGATGTCGCCCCCGTCGATGCGGATCTCGCGATCGTGGCCGTCAAAGCGTACGACACGCCGGCGGCGATCGCGACCTTGCAGCGGGCGCTGCGCGATCCGCGCGCCACGACGATCCTGTGCCCGCAGAACGGCGTCGGCAACGAGGAGCTGCTCGCGGACGCGTTCGGCGCGGATGCGGTGGTCGCCGCGGCGCTGACCGTGCCGGTCGGGATCGATGCGAGCGGGAAGGGTGTCGCCGCGCGCGGCGGTGGGATCGCCTTTGCGCCGGTCGGCGCCGTCGCGCACAACTGGCTGCTGGCCGCCTTCGCCGCGACCGGTCTTCCGGTGAGCGCCGTCGCGGATTACCGCGCGCTCAAGTGGTCCAAGCTCGTGCTGAACATCGTCGCCAACGCGAGCTGCGCGATCCTCGATGTGCTGCCCGAACGGTTGGTGCGGTACGACGACGTCTTCGCACTCGAGATCCGTGCCATCCGCGAAGCGCGGGCGACGATGAAGGCGCTCGGCATCACGCCGCTCGACCTGCCGCGCTATCCGGTTCGCGCGTTGCTGACGATCGCTAAGCTGCCCACGCCGCTCGCGCGCGCCGCGCTCGCAGGACGGATCGCGAAAGCGCGCGGCGACAAACCGCCCTCGCTCCTGCTCGACCTGCGCGGTGCCAAGCACCGCACCGAGGTCGACGTCCTCAACGGCGCGATCGCGCGCGCCGCACGCGAGGCCGGCGTCGCAGTACCGGTCAACGCCGGGCTGACCCGCATCCTGAGCGATGTTGCCCACATGCCGCAGTTGTGGGCCAAATACCGCGAGCGCCCCGACGCGCTCTCGGCCGCGATCCGCGTACAAAGCGGGCCGGCGGGCGTGGCGCCGAAGGAGACGGCACCGTGAGGCATCCGAACGTCCCCGAATCGCTCGACGGCTGGGCGATCCTGCACCGCATGTTCCGGTTCGACCGCCGCCGCTGGGATGCGCTCGAAGCCGATCGCCGCGCGGCGATCGAGCACGGCGCGCAAGAGCTGTTCGCGACGCTGGCCCGCGACGCCGACGCGGACCTGGGCCTCGCGCAGCTGCTCGGACACAAGGGCGAGCTCATGCTCACCCACTACGCGCGCTCGTTCGATGCGCTGGGTGAGATGCAGGCGCAGGTCGACAAGCTGCCGCTGCGCGATTTCCTCGAGCCGCTCGAGTCCTACGTCTCGATCCTCGAGCTCGGCCTGTACGAGCACACGGCGAAGATCCACGCCGAGCTGCGTGATCGCGGCCTCAAGCCGCACGGTGAGGAATGGAACGCGGCCTTCGACGCGATGCTCGCCGAAGCGGCGAACGAGCCCCGCAACGCCGCTCGCCTGTGGGCCCGCATTCCGCGCCGCCGCTACGTCTGCTTCTATCCGATGAACAAGAAGCGCGAGGGCGACGACAATTGGTACTCCACGGCGTATGCCGAGCGGGCGAAGATGATGGTCGAGCACGGCAAGATCGGGCGCTCGTTTCACGGCTACGTCACCCAAGTGATCTCGGGCTCGATCGGCTTCGACGACTGGGAGTGGGGCGTCGACCTGTACGCCGACGATCCGCTGATCTTCAAGAAGCTGATCTACGCGATGCGGTTCGACGAAGCGTCGTCGCGCTTCGGTGAGTTCGGCCGGTTCTGGAGCGGGATGCAGTTCTCGGTCCCGCAGCTGGGCGTCTTCCTGAGCGGGGAAGGATCGCCCGCACTGCTCGCGTCGGACCACAGCGAACCGGCGCTGCGCT
>JBEKAU010000171.1:0-5968 GCA_050015755.1 Vulcanimicrobiaceae bacterium
CCTTCGACGTATTCGTCCGCGAAGGCGCCGTATTGCTTGGGGGTTTTGCGGACGACGATCATCGGGAGGCCGGTCATCTGCGAGACGGCGGTTGCGATGATGACACCGCCGAGCTCGGTGCCGCCGATGACGTGGGGGCCCAGGTCGCTGACGATCGGGGTGAAGAGGCGCGCGATGCGGCGCAGCACTTGCGGATCGCTGAAGAGGCGGAACTTGTCGATGTAGTAATCGCTGCGTGCGCCGCCGGCGAGCAGGTAGTCACCGCGGGTCAGCGCGCGCTCCACGATCATGTTCTTGAGCCAGCGCAGCTCCGGGATGCGGGCGATCGGGCTCAGCGGCTCGTCGAACATACGATTTCCTTTAGATCGACCATTGCCAGGCGTTCCATGCTTCGTTGATCGGATTGGGGGCGAAGCCCTGGAACGCGGGGTTGATGGCTTGCGGGAACGAGGTGAACCAGAGATAGTCGATCGGCTGGTCGCGCGCGATCAGCTCTTGGATCTTCGCGTACGCCGCCTTGCGTGCTCCCTCGTCGTACGAGGCGAGCGCAGCTGCCTGGTCGGCATCCATCTCTTTCGAGCAGTAGTGGGTGTAGTTCGTCCCGGTCGGCGGCGTCTGGTTGCACTCGAAGAGCGAATGGTCGTCGGGGTCGATGCCGGCCACCCAGCCGGAGATCGCCAGATCGTATTTGGCGGTCGCGAGAATGCCGCCCTGGCCGTAGGTCCCGAAGTACAGGTCGCCCGGATAGCTCTTGATCTGCACGTCGATCCCCGCGTCGCGCAGGTTCGCCTGCAGCTCGACGGCGGCGAGTCGGCGCGTCGCGTTCTCGCTGTTGTACGCGATCTGCAGGGTGAGCGACTTGCCGTCCTTGCGCATGATCCCGTCGGGGCCCGGCGTCCAGCCCGCTTGCGTCAGCAGCGCCTTGGCCTTCGCGGCATCGTGCGGATACTGGGTCACGTGCGAGGTGTATGCCCACGAATAGGGCGGCTGATCCGACCAGGCGACGGTCGCCGAGCCGCCCGTGAACTTGCTCACCAGCGCCTCTTTGTCGGCGGCGTACGCGATCGCGCGGCGCACGGTCACGTCGTTGAGCGGCGCGCGAGTCGTGTTCATCAGCATCCACAGCGCTTGCGGGCTCTGGTCGAGGACGACCTTGATGTCGGGGATCGTCTTGAGCGTCAGGTAGAGATTCGGCGAAGGCTCGAGCATGAAGTCGACGTCGTGCGAGCGCAGCGCGTTCACCTCGGTGTTCTCATCGGGGATCATGCGCACGATGACGCTCTTGAGCTTCGGTGGGCCTTGCCAATAGTCGGGGTTGGCGACCAGCTCGATGTGATCGCCGCGCACCCAGCGCGCGACCTTGAAGGGGCCCGTTCCGATCGGCTGCTCGTTGAACGGGATGCGGTTGAGGTCGTGGAACTTGCCCAGGATGTGCTCGGGGACGATGCAGATCGGGTTGTCGCTCTCGGCGAAGATCGTATTGACGAACGGCGCGAATTTCTGCTTGAGGTGAAAGACGACGACGTCGTCACTCGGCGTGTCGACCGACTTCACATCCGCATAGCCAACCGTCGTGTTGACGTTGTTGTTGGGATTCACCATCGCTTGCCAGGAGAACTTGACGTCCTTGCTGGTGAATGCGACGCCGTCTTGCCACTTCACGCCATGGCGCAGGTGATAGGTGATCGTCAGGCCGTCACGGCTGATGCCGCCGTTCTGGCTCGTCGGCACGGAGGCGGCGAGATCGGGGACGAGCGTGTGCCCGTCGCTCGAGACGGTGATCAGGGTGTCGAAGCTGAGCCGGTTGACGAAGCCTTCGATCGTGTACGCCGAGAGGATCGGATTGAGGCTGTTGGGCTCGCGCTGGACGGCGACGCGTAACACGCCGGGGATGACGTTGGCGTTGGGTGCCGCCGTTCCACCGGCGGTTTGGTCGCCGACCTTGGTGCACGCACCCAAAGCCAGCGCGCATGCGAGCGCGCCGATCGTGAGTCTTCGCAAACCGATTCCTCCTAACGGCGCTTTGCGGCCGTCTTTTTGACCGTTTTCTTGGCGGGCGCGCCCCTGCGGACGGGCGCGCTCCGCGCCGGCGCCGACTTCGCAGCGGTTTTCTTCGCTGTGTTCGTGCGTGCCGGCGTCTTCTTGGCGGGGGTCTTCTTGGCGGCGGCCTTGCGGGCCGGCGGCTTGGCCGCGACCCGTTTGGCAGCCGGCTTGGCGGCCGGTTTTGCCGGCCGCGCCGCGGGCTTCGCCGCTTTTTTTGCGGCGGGCTTGGCGGCGACGCGCTTGGGGGCAGGCTTGGCGGCCGGCTTCTTCGCGGCGGCCGCCTTGGGGGCGGGCTTCGCGGCCGGCTTCTTGGCGGCAGCGGCCTTCGGTGCCGGCTTCGGTGTCGGCTTGGGCTTTGGCGTCGGCGCGGGAGGCGGACCCGCCGAGGCTGCCGTCTTGGCGGGCGCCTTCGGCTTCGGGGCCGCTTGGGGCGTCACGGGCGCCGCGGCGGCCACTTCGACGACGGCCTCGGGTGCCGGCGCCGGCTGCGGTTCCGGTTCGGGTGTCGGTGTCGGTATCGGCGCGGGTTCCGCCTTCGGTTTTGGCTTGGGCTTGGGTTTGGCGACGACCGGTGCGGGCGCGGGCGCGGGTTCCGGCTGCGGGGCCGGTGCGGCCTCCGCTTCCGGCGCGGGGGCGGGCTCGGGCGTGACGTCGGGAGCGGCGGCTTGCGGTGCGGCAGCCGGCTTCTTCGCGCGACGCGGCGCCTTGGGGGGCGCCTCGGCAACCGCGACGACGACCGCGACGGGTTCGGGCTCGACGATCACCGGCGGCGGCTCGGGTTCGGGTTCGCGTACGACGCGCAGCGCGACGCGGCGCAGCAGACCACCGAGCGGGAACACCAACTCGTTGATGTCCAGCTCATCGAGGACCGCGAGCACGGTCTCGAACGCGCCGCCCTGATCGCGCGGCGAGTGAGCGTCGGAGCCGATCGCGATCCCGACGTTGCGGTCCTTGGCCTTGCGCAGCAGGCGCATGTTGGCGGCCAGGTAGCGCGCTTTTTCGTCTTCGGGATGGTCGCGGTAGAGGAAGCGCGTGTTGAACTCGACGGCCATGCCGCGCGCCGCGGCGGCGTCGAGCATACGGTTCTCGTACTCTTCGAGCTTGGCGTCGTCCGGCCAATGACCGAACACCGCCGGGACGTAGAAGTGGCCGACGATCTGTCCCGAGAGCCGTTCGATCGCGTCGATCAACGCGGTCATGTAGAGCTCCCACGTCTGGTCGGTGCCGACCACGTCGAAGAGATCTTTGAACTCGGGATTGTCGAACGGCCAGCTCCAATTCTCGCCGTGCACCGGGTGCGTGATCGGCAGGAAGTGGACCGAGCGAATCGTCGCGTCGGGGCGCATCGCGTCGACGATGTTTTGCGCGTCGGGTCGCGAGCGCGGATCGTTGTCGACCTCGGCCCCGATCGAGAAGCGCATCCCGCGGCGCAGCCCTTCGCTGACGACGGCGGCATGGCCGACGTCGACGCCGGCGGTTTCGGCGGCGCCGTAGAGGTCGCCGGCTTGCGCGAGCTTGAGCGCGCGGCGCACGAGATTGACGGCGGCGGGATCCTCGAAGGTGAGGTAGTTCATGTGATCCGCGACCATCAGGAAGCGCGGATACCCGCGCTTGCAGGCGTGGAAGAACCACAGGAACAGCATCCGCGCGGTAAGCGGGAGCGGGCGCTCCTCTGCGAACGGCTTGTGTTCGCCCTTGCAGTGACCGTGGATGTCGGGGATGGCGAGGAGGCGCGGATCGCGCTCGGTGTTATCGTTCAACTTCTCGGAGTCCGCGCGGGATCCACATCTTGTCGCCGGCTTTCTTGGCCGGCTGGGCCGGCTTGGCGTCGAGCCAGGTGAGTGTGGCTTCGAGCGCGGTTTCGATCGCCTTGCGCATCAGGTCGAGCGTCATGGAGGGGGTGCGTTCGGCGCCGAGCTCGATGGCCTGCGCCGGCAGCGCCGGTAGGTGAATGAACCCGACCAGGACCGGCGGCGCAGCATTGGTCGTGAGCGAGAGCGCTTCGTAGAGCATCTGGTTGCACAGGTACGTGCCCGCCGAGTTCGAGACGTAGCCCGGGACGCCGACGGCGTGCCAGGCGGTCAGGATCTCGGGCAGCGGTAGGGTCGCCAGGCGCGCGTCGGGGCCCCCGCGCTGGATGGCGTCGTTCTTGCGCATCGTCCCGACCGCATCGGGGATGTCGAAGTCCAACAGGTTCAGGGCGGCGCGCTCGACCGCGAGCCCGGCCCGGCCCGGGGCATAGCCGGTGGCCAACACGACGGCAGGCTGCGTTTCAGCGAGGACGGCCTCGAGCCGATTGCGCAGTGAGCGGGTTTCTGAAGGGAAGACGCGGGTTGCGAGCGTTCGTCCTGCGATGACCCGACCCTCGAAGCTGCGAACGAGCAGCTCGCTCGGGTTGACGGTATGCGGACCGAACGGCTCAAAACCGGTCAGTAGTACGTGCCGGGACACGAACCGGAGTTTTTCTGCGAACAGCCCGCGGCACCTGCGGCGCTCGGTCGCTCCCTCCGAAGGCCGAAAAAAAGCCGCCCGTTGCCGGGCGGCTGAGAGGGGTTTTCTTCGGTGAGATCCGGCTACGGAGCCGAACCTCCGATCATCGTGAAACCGTGTTGGGGACTGTCGCTAGAAACGATGACCACCTCCTCTGGGTCCGCTGTTAGCCTTCGTTCATCTCTTGTCTGAAGGAGCTGCGGACGTCGTGTGAGGCGTGCTTCAGCGGCGAGCCGGGTGATACCCTTCCAACGCGAGTATGCGCGCCTTCACTTCGACGCCGTAGGCGTACTGGTGCAGAGCGCCGGTCGCATCGACCACGCGATGACACGGATAGAGCAGCGGCACCGGGTTGCGGGCCATCGCTCGCCCGACGGCACGGGCCGCGGTCGGCTGGCCGATTGCTTCGGCCACCCAGCCGTACGAACGGACCTCGCCCGGCGGAATCGTCGCCGCCGCCCGCAGCGCCGACTGCTCGAACGAGGTCAGCTCGCTGATGTCGACCTTGGCCAGATCGGGACGATGGGTGCGGAAGAAGGCTTCGACGGTGTCTTGGACCCACTGCGGCGCTTGCGAGGGGATGACGCCGCGGCCCAAGCGCCGCTGCAAACGTGTGACGACGGCTTCGTCGCCTTCGCCGCGGTCGATCGCGATCGCGGTGATGCCGGTGTGACGAAACGCGACGAACAGCGCGCCGATCGGCGACTCGACGGTTGCGACCGAATCCGGAGCGACGATCTTCACCGTCGACTTGATGTGGTCGAGGATCTTGGGCACCATGCTGGACGGCGGCTCGACGAGCGGCAGACACGTCAGACAGTATGCGATGCCTTCGTTCTCGCGGTAGATCTCTTGGCAGACGGCACAGCCGCGAAGGTGGGCCAGCACGTGCTCGCGGCGCGGCTGGACACCCTCACGCATCTCGTCCCAGAGCCGTTCGACGTCGGCACAGCGCATGGGTTTACTCCTCTTCCTCGGTGATGGGACGATCGCTTTGCACGATTCGTCCGACTTGGGGTCCGAGGATCCGGCGTAGGATTCGCACGGCACGATGAACGTGCGATTTCACCGTGCCGATAGGCTGGTTGAGGATCTCGGCGATCTCGGGGTGACTGCGGCCCTCGATGAAGCGCAGCGTCGCGGCGGCGCGCAGATGCATCGGGAGTTGGAGGAGTGCTTGTTCGACCAGCACCATGTCGGCGGCGCGATCGACGATCTGCTCGGGTTGATCGGGACCTTCTTGGGTCTCATTGAGCAGCGCATCGGGATCGGCCAGCGAATCGAGCGCGACGTTCGTCGGGCGCTTCGAGCGCAAGCGGTTGCGGGTGACATTCAGCGTGATCGTGTAGAGCCAGGGCTGCAGACGCAGCTCGGCCCGCTGCTGCAGGTCCATCTTCGCCAGCGCCCGGTAGGCACGCACGAACGCATCCTGCAC
>JBEKAU010000172.1:0-5964 GCA_050015755.1 Vulcanimicrobiaceae bacterium
AGCTCAAGCCCTCGACGTACGTCGTCAAGATCTACGGCCTGGAGGTCGCCCGCGCCGAGGTCATGGTCTCGCGCCTCCTGGCGATGAACCCCGGGACCGCCACCAACGGCATCGACGGGATCCCGACGACCGAGCCGGCCTTCGGCCTACCGGCGCTGTGGATCGCAGAGAGCGCGCGCGGCGACGCCGAGCTGGCGGGTTACACCGTCATCGATCCGACCTCGGTCATCGCCACCCACCTGACCGAGATCATCCGCGCGCACGCGCCGGATCTGCTCGGGCGCCAAGAGACGAGCGCCCTGCTCGACAACGTCAAGCAGCACTACCCGGTCGTCGTCGAAGAGCTGATCCCGAGCCTGCTCACGGTCGGCGAAGTCCAACGCGTGCTGCAGAACCTCTTGCGCGAGCGGATCCCGATCCGCAACCTGCTGCTGATCCTCGAGAACCTCGCCGATGGGGCGCGGCAGTCGAAAGATATCGACTTCTTGACGGAAAAAGTGCGTGCAGCGATGGCGCGCCATATCTGTGCCGAGTACGCTGAGAACGGCATGCTCTCGGTCATCACGGTCGACCCGCGTTTGGAGTCGTTGCTCGCCGAAGCCGTTCGGCGTGGCGAGGACGCCTACGCCCTGCTCGACCCCAGCACGGTGGCGAAGATCTACAACTCGCTCACGCGGCAGATCCAGACCGCGCAGCAGACCGGGCTGCAGCCGATCGTGCTCACCTCGCCGTCGACCCGTCTGGCCCTCAAGCGGCTCACCGAACGCGCCGCACCCCAATTGGTCGTCCTCTCGTACAGCGAGATCGCGGCCGGGCTGCGGGTCGAGTCGATCGGCCAGATCTCGACCGCCGACGAGCCCGCCACCGCCGGGGCGCCGGCATAGTCCATGCTCCGCATGCTGGGCCTCGGTCCCAAGCCGCTCACGCAGCAGACGAAGCTCAAGCTGCCCCAACTCAACACCTTCGTCGACGTCGCGACCACCGGTAACGGCCCGCGCGGCTCGGTCTGCGTCGAGGGGATCACCCCCAAGGCCCTGACCGTCTCGGCGCTGCCGGGGCTGGCGAGCGGGCAGACGGCGGTGTTCTCCTATCAGAACGCCCACGGCAAATTCCGGTTCTCGAGCCGCTGCGCGGTCGTGAAGGGCGCCCACGCGCAATTCTCGGTCCCGACCCGGATCGAGACCATTCAGCTCTTCAGCGGGGCCCAGAAGCGCTCCGCGGTCCGGCTCGACGCGACCGTCCCTGCCCAGTGGCGCTTTGCGCCCGGGGGCAAGGGCAACGGCGAGTACATCCGGGCCTCCCTGACCGACATCAGCCGCTCGGGAGCCTCGCTGATCGTCGACCGGGAAGTGAAGAAGGGGACCCAGGTCGAGGTCAAGTTTGGCGTCAGCACCACCAGTACGCCGCTGACCCTGCTCGGTGAAGTCATGCGGACCGCCAACATCGAAGCAACCAAGAAGCTCTCGCTCGGGCTGCGCTTCCACGGGGTCAAAGCCGAGGAGGACCGGGCGATCATGGAATTCATCAACAAGCGTCAAGCCGAGCGGCGCAGCCGCGGTCTGGCCTGAGGGGGCAGTAGGACAAAGGATGTCGGGCAAGCGAGTGCTGATCGTCGACGACGCCGTCGTCATGCGGATGATGATCAAAGGGATCCTCAGCAAGAACGGCTACGAGGTCGTCGGTGAGGCGCAAAACGGTCTCGAAGCGGTCGAGAAATACAAGGCGCTGAGCCCGGACCTGGTCACCATGGACATGGTGATGCCGGAGATGGACGGGATCACGGCGGTCAAGCAGATCGTCGCGCAGGATCCCAACGCGCGCATCATCATGTGCACGTCGATGGGGCAGCAGGCATTGGTCGTCGAGGCGATCCAGGCCGGCGCCAAATCGTTCATCACCAAGCCGTTCCAGCCGCCGAAGATCCTCGAGACGATTCAGAAGGTGCTCGCGTGACGCCACCGCTGACGCTCAGCGAGATTCAGCGCGACGCGCTCAAGGAGGTCGGCAACATCGGTGCCGGCCACGCTGCGACCGCGCTCTCGCAGTTGTTGAACACGACCGTCAAGCTCAGCGAGCCGACGATCGACGTGCTCAAGTTCCGCGACCTCTCGACCCGCGTCGGGACGGGCGATCGCACGGTGGCCGCACTGCACATGTACGTGCGCGGTGAAGCGCCCGGCCAGATGGTCGTGCTGTTCGATCGCGATCAGGCGCTCGAGTTCGTCAACGTCTTCATCAAGCGCATCATCGGCGACATCCAGATCTTCGACTCGATCGTCGACTCGACGCTCAAGGAGCTGGGCAACATCATCGCCGGCTCGTACCTCACGGCGCTGATCTCGCTGACCGGGATCAACCTGTTGCCGTCGGTGCCGACGCTCTCGTACGGGACGATCCAGGCCGCGTTTCGTACGCTGATGTCGATCCTGCCCGATCAGGACGTGTTCCTGATCGAGTCGCAATTCCTCGACAAGGACAAGGCCGTCTCCGGACAGTTCATCCTGATCCCCGAGACCGGATCGCTGCAGCCCCTGCTATCGGTCTTCGGCGTCGACGACTGAGGAGCGCCGAGCTTCTCGGCGCGTAGAACATTGAGCTCTTCCGACTTCTTCGACCGCTCCGAGTTCATTCAATACTTCCGTGACGAGACGGATGAGCTGCTGCAAGCGATCGATGCCGATCTGCTGCGGCTCGAGCAGTTCGTCGACACGGGGACGCTCGACGCCGAGATCGTCAACTCGCTGTTTCGCGCGCTGCACACCATCAAAGGCAGCGCCGGGATGCTCGAGTTCGGCGCGGTCCAGCAAGTCGCGCACAAACTCGAGAACGTCTTCGATCTGCTGCGCAAGGATCGCATGCCGCTCACCGAGAGCGGCATCAACCTGCTCTTCGAGGGACGCGACGTGCTCACCGCACTGGTGCGCGCGGCGGTCGACGAGGGCGAGGCGCCGGCCGGCGTCGACGACTACACGACGCGACTCGACGACTTTGCCGCCGTCTACGATTCGACGGCACAGGCGATCGAAGGCCCGCGGGCCGCGGTCGAAGAGCACGACGAGCACCTCACCCCGGTCGACCACGAACAGGTCGCCGCGTTCGAAGCCGAGGTCGAACGGCTGCTCGCCGCCGCCGCCAAGGGCGAACCCCTGACCGACGCGCCGGCTGCGCCGTCTGCGCAGCCCGCAGCCGCGCCGGCACCGGCGCCCGCAGCCCCCGCGGCCGCGGCCGAGCCGGTCGACGTGCACGCGGCGCAGGCCGCCGTCGACGCACTGTTCGCAGCCGCCAGCAGCGCGACGCCTGCGCCGGCCGCTCCCGTTGCGCCGAAACCGGCGCCCGCGCCGGCAGCGCCGGCGAAACCGGCCGCGGCGAAGCCCGCGCCGCCGACCGAGGCGGAGCCGAAAGCACCGGCCGCAACCCCTGCGACCAACGGCGTCGAGCCCAAGCGCGCCGCCGCCAAGAATCAGACGATCCGCGTCGACATCGAGCGGCTCGACATGCTGCTCAACCTGGTCGGAGAGCTGGTCATCAACCGCACCCGCATCTCCGATATCGCCGGGACCCTCGGCCGCGAGCTGGGCGGGGGTGCCAACGGCCGCGCGAGCGACGGGCTCTCGCAGCTCGCCAAGGACCTCTCCGAATCGTCCGCGCTGCTGGCGCGCACGACCAACGAGATCCAAGAGAGCATCATGAAGGTCCGCATGGTGCCGATCGGACAGGTCTTCGATCGGTTCCCGCGGATGGTGCGCGACCTGGCCAAGGCGCGCGGCAAGGAGATCCACCTCGAGATCGCCGGTGCCGAGACCGACCTCGACAAGACGATCGTCGACGAAGTCGGCGAGCCGCTGATGCACTTGGTTCGTAACTGCGTCGATCACGGCATCGAGCCGCCCGAGCTGCGCGAGACGCGCGGCAAGCCGCGCCACGGCACGATCCGCCTCAACGCCTATCACGAGGGCAACCAGGTCATCATCGAGATCGCCGACGACGGCGGCGGGATCGACTTGCAGCGCGTGCGCGAGAAGGGCATTCGCCTGGGCCTGATCACCGAGAACGACCGGTTGACCGATCGCGAGATCATCGAGCTGATCTTCACGCCGGGTTTCTCGACCGCCGATCAGATCACCGACGTCTCCGGCCGCGGCGTCGGGATGGACGTGGTCAAGAAGAACATCCTGCGGCTCAAGGGCGTCTTCGACGTCGACTCCGTGCAAGGCGAAGGCACGAAGTTCACCATGAAGCTGCCGCTGACGCTGGCCATCATCCAGGCGCTGCTGGTCCGCGTCGCCGACGAGCTGTACTCGATCCCGCTCGACGCGGTCATCGAGTCGCAGCGCATCGAGGCCAGCGAGGTCCGCACCGTCCACGGCGGCGAGGTGATCACCCTGCGCGGCCAGGTCGTCCCGCTGATCCGGGTCGGCGAGTTCTTCCGGCTGAGCGCCCCGCGCGATCCCGACAAGGTCATGATCGTCATCGTCGGCCTCCAGGGGCGGCAGGTCGGCCTGGTCGTCGACTCGTTCCAGGGTGAACAGGAGATCGTCATCAAGCCGCTCTCGGACGTCATCGGCCGGATCGCCGGGATCTCCGGGGCCACGATTCTGGGCAACGGCTCGATCTCACTGATCATCGACGTCCACTCGCTGGTCGCCAGCGCCTACGGCGGCGGCCGCGTCACCCGGGCCGAATTCTCCGGAGTGTAAGGGAATGGTCGCCTGCCTCGTTCCCAGTCGATCCGCTGCCGATATGTGGGGAAGCCATGTCTGAAACTGTTCAAGTCGTCTCGTTCAAGCTCGGCTCCGAAGAGTACGGGGTCGAGATCGCTCAGGTTCAGGAAATCAACCGCATGGTGGCGGTCACGCACGTGCCGCGGGCGCCGCAGTTCATGGAAGGCGTGATCAACCTGCGCGGGCAGCTGATCCCGATCATCGACCTGCGTGCACGCTTCGGGATGCCGCGCGTCGAGCACACCAAGAACACCCGCATCGTCGTGACCGACATCGGCGCCAAGCGCGTCGGAATGGTCGTCGACTCGGTCTCCGAGGTGTTGCGCCTGGCGACCGACGCGATCGAAGACGCCCCCGAGATGATCACCGGTGTCGACACCGAGTACATCCGCGGCGTCGGCAAGATCGAAGACCGGCTCATCATCCTGCTCGACCTGGCGAAGATCATCACCGGCACCGAGAAGCGCGAGCTCGAAGCCGCCGACGTCGAAGCGGTTCCGGTCGGTTAGGGAGTCGGCGCCCCTGGCGCCGAAGCCCCGCGGGTGACCGAACAGACCGCCGTCCCGAACCCCGAGATCACCGCGTCGCGCCCGTCGAGCTTCCCGCTCGCGCGGACGCTGGTGTGGCTCGGCATCGCCGGGGCCTCCGCAGCGCTGACCTTCGTGGCGCTGCGCGCGACGATGCGCCGCGTCCCCCCCGCCGACGAGACGACGGAGCGCATCCAGACCCTGATCGAAGAGGCCAACCGGCTGATCAAGGCGCTCGACGAGAAGAAGCCGACCTAGTGGCGGTCCGACCACCTCGGGCGACGACCGGCCTGACTCCGGGCATCGTCGCCGTGGTCCGCTTTACGGACCTGCTCGCGAACGGGCAGGCCGTGGGACGGATCAACGGGTTGGTCGTGTTCGTCACCGGACCGCTGCCGGGCGAGCGTGCCAAGGTGCGCGTCACCCAGGTCAAGCCGAAGTACGCGGTCGGCGAGGTCATCGGCTACGAGACGCAGTCGGAGATGCGGGTCAAGCCGTTCTGCGGCGTCTTCGGCGTGTGCGGCGGCTGCCAAGTGCAGCACCTCGCGTACCCCGCGCAGCTGGCGTGGAAAGAGCAGATCGTCCGCAGCGCGCTGCAGCGGATCGGCGGCTTCACCGACGTCGTCGTGCAGCGCGCGGTCGGGATGACGCACCCGCGCAACTATCGCAACAAGATGGCGCTGGTCGTCAGCCAGCACGGCACCGAGACCGCGTTC
>JBEKAU010000173.1:0-5960 GCA_050015755.1 Vulcanimicrobiaceae bacterium
GATCACGCCGCCGGCCGCTCCGCCCTTCGGATCGGAGCAACCGAACACCAAACGCTCGATCCGCGCCGCGGCAATCGCGCCGGCGCACATCGCGCACGGCTCCTTGGTGACGTAGAGCGTCCCGCCGACGCGCCAGCGCCCGAGGACGCGCGCCGCCTGCGCGAGCACGATCATCTCGGCGTGCGCGGTCGGATCGGGTCGCGCTTCCTTCTCGTTCCAGCCTTCGAACGTCCAGCCGTCGACGTGCAGCAGCGCGCCGATCGGAACGTCGCCCGCCGCCGCCGCGCGCTCCGCGCACAGCATCGCCGTGCGGATGCCCGACTCGTCGTCGGCGTAAAAATGGTGCTCCCGGCCCGGCTCGAACGGGCAACCTTCGCCTTCGGAGGGCGACACTCTATCCAATTGAGCTACGGGAGCGCGGGTCAGCCCTCCAGGGCCGGAGGGGCGGTGGGGCCGGGTTGGGTGGGGAGGTGCTTGAAGAGATCGAGCTTGTGTTCGACCAGGCCGCGGTAGAACTTGCGCACGCAATCCGGGTGACCGAAAAAATAGGTCCGGGCGTAGGCCAAGTCGTCCCCCGAGCTGTCCGGCACATAGTGGCTGATCTCGATCTCTTCCATTTGCGCCCGGTCAACCGGGTGCGGGCAGAAATCGCAGGGGATCGTCGACATGGTGTACTTGTACCTCAGGAACGAGCAGAACGTGTCTCTGGGGACGCGCCCTGGCTCGGGTTCATGACCCGTCCGTTCCTGTCGCGGTTTCGGGCCGCAGGTGCGGCTCGCCTCCGGCAACGCACAAGCGCCCGCCGGAACAATCGTCCTCGGCGGGCGCCGCGCACACATGACTCGGGTAGGATTCGAACCTACGACCTAGGGCTTATGAGTCCCCCGCTCTACCACTGAGCTACCGAGCCGCAGGGCCCGATCCGTTCAAAAATGCGGTCGGAGGGACTCGAACCCCCAACCTACAAGTTCGTAGCCTGTTGCTCTATCCAATTGAGCTACGACCGCATGTGTCCGCCGCATCCTCAGCGGCGACCCGAACGAATACGCGAGCGGAAACCGGATTCCTCTCACGGTGAACTTCGGAGAGAGAGGGATTCGAACCCTCGATACGATGTTACTCGTATAACGGTTTAGCAAACCGCCGCCTTCGGCCGCTCGGCCATCTCTCCGCGCCGGTGCCCAGGGTTCGAACGCCCCCCGGGCGGCCCCTCTTCAGGGGGCGGGTTCCTCGCCCGTCTCGTCGGCCAGGACGAAGAAGTCATCCAGGATTTCCTGGGCCAGCTCCTCGTCATCGAGCAGATCGCCGAAGGCGTCGGTCACCACGAACTCATCGCCCGCCTCGTTGTAGCAAACCGCGAACGCGTTGTTCTCCTCATCCTCGACCAGTCCGACGACCTCGAAGTGCAGTTCTTTGCCGTCGTCGGTGTGGAGCTCGAGCACATCCTTGAGATCGAGCGGTCGCTTCTCACCGTCGCCGTTCGCGCCGGTGGTCCCATTGGTGTCGATGGCGATCTCCTTACTTGATGTACCGAGCGACGTTTGCCTGGTGTTCGGCGTACGTGCGCGCGAACGCGTGGCGGCCGTCCCCCTTCGCGACGTAATAAAGATAGTCCGTCGTCGCCGGCGCAAACGCAGCGTCGAGACTGGGCTTGCCGGGATTGGCAATCGGCGTCGGCGGAAGGCCGACATGCCGGTACGTGTTGTAAGCCGAGTTCACCTGGAGATCGTGCGCGGTGATCACGTCGTGATGCGTCGGAAACGCGTACTCGAGCGACGCGTCGATCTCGAGCGGCATGTGGCGGCGCAAGCGGTTGTAGATGACCGAGGCGATGAGCGGTCGCTCGTCGTCGACCTTGCCTTCGCGCTCGACGAGCGAGGCGACCGTCACCACCTGCGGCACAGTGACGTGAAGCTTGCGGGCGCGTGCGTCGGCGTCGCGCGGCAGCTCCTGGAAGAACTGGTCAACCAAAATCTTCGCGACCGCGTCGGGCGAATCGTCGACCGGAATCAGGTAGGTGCTCGGAAACAGATAGCCCTCGAGGTCCGGCGCGAGCGCGCCGTCGACCTCGAGCGGCTCGTTCAAGAAGACCGCGTCGTAGGCGCTGGCCGGACGCAGGCCGCGGCCCGCCAGCGTGTCGGCGATCTCGCGCGCGGTAAAGCCTTCCGGAATCGTCACCCAGAGCGCGAACTGCTCGCCGCGCACCAGGCGGTCGAGGACCTCGTCGCTGGTCTGATGCGCGGGAAAACGATATTCGCCGGCTTGCACGTCCGCTTCGACGTGGCGCAGGCGCGCGACCAGCCGGAACGCCAGGGGCTGCGCCAAGACGCCGTGCTGGTCGAGCAGCGCGACGACCTGACCGAACGTCGTGCCGGCCGGCACGATGACGTCGGTCTGCCCGGCCGGCAGCCGCCGGTCACCGTAGACGGCGTTGCTGAACCAGGCCGAGGCGGCCAGCACGATTACGCCGGCGCCGACGATGACCGCGAACGCGACACCGATCAGCGCGGTGCGCGCGCGGTTCACCGATGCTTGCGGGCCAGCCACGTTTCCAAAATCCCCACTGCTGCGAGTTGATCGACGACCGCTTTGCGCTTGGCGCGCGAGACGTCGGCGCCGATCAGTGCCTTTTGTGCGGCCGCCGTCGTCAGCCGCTCGTCGATCCGCTCGATCGTGCCGTCCCACCCGCGTGCCAGATGGGCGACGAAGGCGTCGATCTTCTCGCTCGCGAGCGCCCGTTCGCCGGCCATCGTGAGCGGATCGCCGACGACGATCGTGCGCGCGCCGCGTTCGTGCGCGATGGCGACGATGCGCGCGACGTCGTCACGTACGTTGCTTCGCTCGAGCGTCGTGTGCGGAAAGGCGAACGTTCCCTCGCCGACCGCGATGCCGATGCGCTTCGTCCCGACGTCGAGCGCCAGCACCGTCTCGCTCACGTCGAGAGCTCGTGCACGAGCGCGCGTGCCTTCGGCCGGCGCCCGAGGTGCCAGGAGATCAAATCGTCGGCCGCGCGCGCGACCTTCGGCGTCGCCAGCAGCGCGGCGCCCGCGCCACGCTCGGCGCCCAGCGCGCGAAAATTGGCGACGTCCTGTGCGTCGAGCGCGTGCGCGTCGCCCCGCACCCCGTAGCAGTTCGTGCAGCCCAGGCCCCCGGCGTCGAGGTCGAGCCAGGCGCCTGCCTCGAGCGGGCCGCCGCAACGCACGCAGGCGTCGTCGGCCGGCGCCAAACCCAGCGCGTGCAGCAGCCGCAATTGGAAGCGCGGCAAGAGCGTCGCCGGCGTCGCGCTGGCCGCGACCGCGGCGACGACGCCGACCACGAGCGCGTAGATTTCCGGCATCGCCAGCTCCGGCTCGCAGAACAGGTCGACGGTTTCGGCGACCAACGAGGCGGTCGCGAACGCTTCAGGCCGCACCAGGCCTTCCCAGTAGCTGCGCACTTCGCGCACTTCGACGACGACGTCGAGCGAGCGTCCGTGGTGCAGCGAGAGGCGAACCTCGGCCAGCAGTTCGAGCCGGCCACCGACGGAGCTGCGCGGACGGCGCGCGCCCTTGGCGACCGCGTCGACCTTGCCGCGCTCGCGGGTCAGGAGAGTGTAGACGCGATCCGCTTCGCCGATCGGTCGCGCCCGCAGCACGATCGCATCGGTGACGGAGCTGCGCGCGGTCAGCGCCGCGCCTCGTCCAGGTCGGCCGGGCCGAACGCACCGGGCAGCAGCGCGTCGACCGAGGTCGTCACGAGCGCGCCGTTCGTGTCTTCGTAGTAGACCGGCATGCGCGGCCCGAATTCGCTCAGGACCTGACGGCACGCACCGCATGGCGTCGTCGTCACGCCGGGCGGCCCGGCGACGGCGCACGCGACGAACTCCTTGACACCCGACGCGACGGCGTGAAAGACGGCGGTCCGCTCCGCGCACATCGACAGACCGTACGACGCGTTCTCGATGTTGGCACCGGTCCACACGCGACCGTCCGCGTCGAGCAACGCGGCGCCGACGGCGAACCGTGAGTACGGCGAATAGCTCCCGGCGCGGGCGGCGACGGCGGCGGCGAGCAGACGCTGGGGATCAGTCACGGGCGGTCGCGTGTTCGGCCTCGGGTGTCCCGTCGGCCTGGTCGGTCAATACCCGCACGCTGAGGATACGTCGCCCGCGCGTACGATCGACGCGCAGACGCACACCGTCGACCGACTCGATCTCCTCACCCTCGCGCGGCAGCCGACCGAACAGGCCGACTGTGTAGCCGCCGATGGTTTCGAATTCTTCGTGCGGGAGCGCGATGCCGAGCGCCGCGTTGACGTCCTCGATGTTGGTGCCTGCTTCGACCGCGGTCTCGCCCGGACCGATCGCGCGAATCGGCTCTTCTTCCCCCTCGTCGTGCTCGTCGCGAATCTCGCCGACGATCTCTTCGAGCAAATCCTCCATCGTCACCAGGCCCGCGGTGCCGCCGTATTCGTCGAGCACGATCGCGAGCGAGAACTTGCCGCGCTGCATCTCGCGCAGCAGCTCGGAGATACGTTTGTTCTCGGGGACGTGGACGACCGGGCGCATCAGCGCGCGCACGCTGGTGGTCGCGATCGAACCGTTGGCCAGGGCGATCAGCAGCTCGCGGTCGTGGACGACGCCGACCACGTTGTCGATCGTGTCCTCGTAGACCGGCAGCTTCGAGTAGCCTTCGGCGATGACCAAGTCGAGCGCGCGGCGCGGCGAGCTGGTCACCGCGACCGTCTGCATGTCGGTGCGCGGCGTCATCACCTCGCGCACGATCGTGTCCCCGAACTCGATCACCGAGTGAATCAGCTCGCGCTCGCCCTCTTCGAGGACGTTCTGCTCGACGCCGACGTTGACCAGCGTCTTGATGTCGTCCTCGGTCACGTACGGGCCGACGTGCGGCTTGCCGCCGAACAGGCGGACCAGGCCGTCGGTGACCCACAGCAGCGTCGCCGTCAGCGGCCAGAGGATCCGGGTGACGAAAGCCAGCGCAGGCGCCAAGCGCAGCGCGGTGCGATCCCCGGCCCCGACCGCGACGGTCTTGGGCAGAATCTCGCCCAGGATGAGGATCACGATCGTCATGACGATCGTCGACCAGATCGCGGCGTGCGGGATCCCCGCGGCGATGAACAGCGCGGTGGCGAGCGAGTCGGCGGCGAGCAGCACGAACGTGCTGCCGATCAGCACCGTGGTCAGGGTGCGATTCCGCGTCTCGACCAGGCGCTCGAGCCGGCGAGCGCCGGCGACGCCTTTTTCCGCCAGGGCGCGGGCCCGAATGCGGTTCGTCGAGACGATCGCCGCCTCAGAGGCCGCGAAGAACGCCGCCGCCGCTACCAGCAGCATAAGGGCGAGGATCGCGGGCCATTGCGGTGTCATCGGAACACGGGGCCGCGGCTACGCTTGCCCACAGGGGAAGGGTCGGTATTCAAGCGGGGCCCATTATACCATAGGGCCGGAAGACTCACGGGCGCAGGATCGTCCATGCCCCAACCAGCAGACCAGCCGCTGCAGCGGCGAGGGCGGCAACCAAGACGGCAGCCGCAGCACAGTCTTTCGCCACCTTGGCCAGCGGGTGCTCCTGCGGCGAGACCAGATCGACGACGGCCTCGAGCGCGGTGTTCAGCAGTTCGGCGGCCAGGACCAGGCCGACCGCCAGCGCCACGATCGCCCAGCCGAGCAGCGGCAGGCGGATGACGATCCCGCCCACGACGACCACCGCGACGATCGCGGCGTGGATGCGCACGTTGCGCTGGCCTCGCCAGGCTGCGGTGAGCCCCGCGAGGGCGTAGCCGAAGGCGGCGGCGAGGCTGTGGTCGCGCTTATCCGAGGTCGGCGAGGGTGAGATCGCGGGTCCCCTTCCAGTGCGCGCGGTAGGCGGCGCGCGCGTCTGCGTCGTCCTTCCCTTGCGCCCGGCGCGCTTCCGCCAGCCCCCACTCCAGATGCGGGTCGTTGGGGTACCGCACCAGCTCGGTCG
>JBEKAU010000174.1:0-5947 GCA_050015755.1 Vulcanimicrobiaceae bacterium
CGACTTGGATCCGTCGACCAAGACCTACCTCAAGGGCTTCGGGGAGTTCGAGCCCGGCACGTACGGCGGGCGGAACGTCCACTACGGTGTGCGTGAATTCGCGATGGCGGCGGCCACCAACGGCATCGCCGCGCACGGCGGGTTGCTGCCGTTCTGCGCGACCTTCTTCAACTTCCTCGACTACTGCAAGGGCGCACTGCGCTTGGCAGCGCTCAACAAGAACCGCTGCATCTACGTCTTCACGCACGACTCGGTGTTCTTGGGCGAAGACGGACCGACGCATCAACCGATCGAGCAGCTCGCGATGCTGCGCGCGACGCCGAACGTGATCGATCTGCGGCCGGCCGACGCCCTCGAGACGCTCGAAGCCTGGAAGTTCGCAATCCAACCGGAGACCGGTCCGTGCGCGCTCGTCCTGACCCGGCAGAAAGTGCCGTTCCTGGGGGCGCGCAACGCCGCCGTCAGCAAGGGCGCCTACGTCCTCCAAGATCCGGACGGCGGGGTCGACGTGATCCTGATCGCCACCGGCTCCGAAGTCTCGCTGGCGGTCGACGCAGCCAAGGTCCTCGCCGGTCGGGGGACGCGCGCCCGCGTCGTCTCGATGCCGTCGTGGAAGCTGTTCGACGCGCAGGACGAGGCGTACCGGAACTCCGTCCTCCCGCTCGACGTCAAGGCCCGGCTCTCGATCGAAGCCGGCGCGACGATCGGGTGGTCCAAGTATGTAGGCGACCACGGGCAAGCATTCGGCATCGACCACTTCGGGACGTCCGCGCCGGCCGCCGCCATCGCCAAAGAATACGGGTTCACGCCCGAGCACATCGCGGATCTCGCCGCCGGCCTATTGGCCAACGTCTGAGCGCAACGCAGAGCGCCAAGAGAGAGTACGAATCGACATGGGCACGCAGTTGAGAGAGCTGGCCGCCGTCGGCCAGAGCATCTGGCTCGACAACATCCGCCGCTCGATGTTCGCCTCGGGCGACCTCCAGCGGCTGATCGACCAAGGTCTGCGCGGGATGACTTCCAACCCGACGATCTTCGAGAAGGCGATCGGTTCGGGCACCGACTACGACGAGCAGTTGCGTACGCTGCTCGACGAGCACGACAACGCAGCGGTCTTCGAGGCGCTCGCGGTGCGCGACATCCGCAGCGCCTGCGATCTCTTCCGCCCGGTCTTCGACGAGACCCAAGGGCTGGACGGCTACGTCTCGCTCGAGGTCTCGCCGACGCTCGCCAACGACACCGAGGGGACGATCGCCGCCGCCGCGCGCCTGTGGAAGACCGTCGACCGGCCGAACGTGATGATCAAGATCCCCGGCACCGCCGCCGGCGTTCCGGCGATCCGCGCGACGATCGCGGCCGGCATCAACGTCAACGTCACGCTGCTCTTCTCGGTCGACCGCTACGAGGATGCCGCCGAAGCGTACATCTCCGGGCTCGAAGATCGCGCCGCCAAAGGCGAGCCGGTCGATCACCTCGCCTCGGTCGCCTCGTTCTTCGTCTCCCGCATCGATACGGCCGTCGACAAGAAGCTGCAAGCGAAGATCGATCGCGGTGAAAACCTCGAGTTCTTGCTCGGGCAGACCGCGGTCGCCAACACCAAGCTCGCCTACCAGCGCTTCCTCAAACTGTTCGGCGGCGAGCGGTTCGCCAAGTTGCGCGCGCAAGGCGCGCGGGTGCAGCGGCCGCTGTGGGCATCGACGTCGACCAAGAACCCGGCCTATCCGGACCTGCTCTACGTCGAGCCGCTGATCGGCAAGGACACCGTCAACACGGTGCCGCCGGCGACGCTCGACGGGATCCTCGACCACGGCCACGTCCGCGCCGACACGGTGCTCGCCGACGTCGACCGTGCACGCGCAACGATCGAGGCACTCGCCGAAGCGCAGATCTCGCTCTACGACGTCACCGAAGAGCTGGTCAACGAAGGCGTCAAGTCGTTCGCCGACTCGTTCACCACCATGCTCGCCGCGATCGGCGCGAAGCTCGACCACCTGCGCGGCGACGCGCGGCCGAAGGTCCAGCTCGCGCTGGGTGACCATCAGGCCGCGGCCGACGCCGCGCTCGCGAAGCTGGCGTCGATCGATTTCCTGCGCGCCCTGTGGACCGACAATCCGGCGCCGTGGTCGACCGCACCGGAGCACGTCTCCATCATCGAGCACGCCCTCGGGTGGGTGACCATCGCGCAGCAGACGCACGCGCAGGCGGGCGAGTTGCGCGATTTCGCGGCCGCATGCGCGAAGCGCTTCGACCACGTCGTCGTCCTCGGGATGGGCGGCAGTTCGCTCGCGCCCGACATCCTGCGCGCGACGTTCGGGCGCACGCCGGGCTTCCCGCAGCTGCACGTCCTCGACTCGACCGATGTTCAGCAGATCAAAGCGCTCGACGAGAGCCTCGACATCGCCAAGAGCCTGTTCGTCGTCGCCTCCAAGTCGGGAACGACGACCGAACCCGACGCCTTCTTCCGCTACTTCTTCCAGCGCGTGCAGCAGACCGTCGGCGGCAGCAACGCGTCGGACCACTTCATCGCGATCACCGATCCGGGCAGCCCACTCGAGAAGGAAGCGAAGGAGACCAACTTCCTGCGCGTGTTCGCCAACGACCCCGACATCGGTGGTCGGTACTCGGCGCTCTCGTACTTCGGCATGGTGCCGGCGGCGCTGGCCGGCTACGACGTGGGCGCGATCCTCGATCGCGCCATCAACGCGATGACGGCGAACGAACAGACCGTCGTCGTGCAAGACGCGCCGGGCGTGCGCTTCGGCGCCGCGATCGGCTCGCTCGCCAAGGGCGGGCGCGACAAGCTCACGATCCTCACCCATCCGTCGGTGGAAGCGTTCGGCGCCTGGGCCGAGCAGCTGATCGCGGAGTCGACCGGCAAGTCCGGCACCGGCATCATCCCCATCGAAGGCGAGCCGATCGGTGACGTGCGCGTCTACGGCAACGACCGCGTCTTCGTGCACGTCGGCGCGGGTTTAGCCGGCGACGAGCTGACCGCCGCGCGTCTCGAGGAGCTCGAGGCAGCCGGTCATCCGGTCATTCGTCTGGTGATGAACGACGCACTCGACGTCGGCGAACAGTTCTACCTGTGGGAAGTCGCAACCGCGGCCGCCGGTTCGATCCTCGGCATCGACGCGTTCGACCAGCCCAACGTGCAAGAGTCGAAAGACAACACCAAGCGACTCTTGGCCGAATACGCGCAGAAGGCGGCGTTCTCCGAACCCGAGCCGCGCGTGCGCAGCACTGACGCGCTGGTGATCCCCCTGGCCGGCTCGCACGGTGCGGCGCTCGGCAACGATCTCCAAAGCGCCGTCGCCGCAATCGCCGAGCAGATCGGCGCCGGCGACTACGTCGCCTTCAACGCCTACGTCCCGATGGACATGGACACCGAAGACATCCTCGAGCGTATCCGCACGACCGTGCGCGACGCCCGCCGCGTCGCGACGACGGTCGGCTTCGGGCCGCGTTTCCTCCACTCGACCGGCCAGCTCCACAAGGGCGGCCCTAACTCCGGCGTGTTCTTCCAGATCACCTACGACGCACCGTTCGATCTGCAGATCCCGGGAATGGTCGGCTTCCGCACCCTCAACCGCGCGCAGGCGCTGGGCGACTTCGAATCGCTCGACAAACGCAACCGGCGCGGCGCGCGCTTCCACTTCCCCGGCGATGCGCGCAAGGGCCTCGAGGCGCTCGCCGCCGCGCTCGAATCCGCCGTCTCAGCCAAGGCTTAGGAGCACCACCACCTCATGCAACTCGGGATGATCGGACTGGGGCGCATGGGCGCCAACATGACAACGCGGCTGGTGCGCGGGGGGCACCAGGTCGTGGCGTACGACCGCGACCCGGCCGCCGTGCAGCGCTGCGTGGGCGACGGTGCCGGCGGCGCCGCCACGCTGGCGGATCTGGTCAAGCAGCTCGCGCCGCCGCGCGCGGTCTGGATCATGGTCCCTTCCGGTACGCCGACCGACGACACGATCACGCAACTGCTCGGGCTGCTGCAGTCCGGTGACATCATCATCGACGGCGGCAACTCGAAGTGGACCGACTCCAAACAGCGCTACCTGCGCTGCAAGGACAAGGGGATCGCCTTCGTCGACGCCGGCACGTCGGGCGGCGTCTGGGGCTTGGCCAACGGCTACTGCTTGATGGTCGGCGGCGACGACGACGCGGTCAAACGTGTCGAGCCGATCTTTTTGACGCTCGCGCCGAAGGACGGCTATGCGCACGTCGGCCCCAGCGGCGCCGGCCACTTCTCGAAGATGGTCCACAACGGTATCGAGTACGGCATGCTCGCCGCGTACGGCGAGGGCTTCGAGATCCTCGAGAAGTCCGAATACGACTACGACCTGCACCAACTCGCGTCGATCTGGCGCTACGGCTCGGTCGTGCGTTCGTGGCTGCTCGAGCTGCTCGAGATCGCGCTGCGCGAGGACCCGGCTCTCAAGGACATCCGCGGCTGGGTCGAAGACTCGGGCGAAGGCCGCTGGACGGTAGAGGCCGCGATCGCCGAGAACGTGCCGGCGCCGGTCATCACGCAGTCGCTGATCTCCCGCTTCGTCTCGCGCCAAGAGGAATCGTTCAGCGCCAAGGTGATCGCCGCGCTGCGCAATCAGTTCGGCGGCCACGCGGTGAAGGAAGAGAACGGCGCCGCCTCTCCCGTGAAGTCGGGAGCCTGACGGGTGACGACGACCGCTCCCGCGCCGCGCGACGGCGCCGCGAATCCGCTCCGCGCCGGCCTGACCGTCGATCGCATCACCGACCCGTGCAACATCGTCTTCTTCGGCGCCAGCGGCGACCTGATGAAGCGCATGCTGCTGCCGGCGCTGTGGAATCTCCGACTCGGGAACATCTTGCCGAGCAACTTCGGGATCATCGGTTTCTCGCGCTCGAAGTTCACCGACGAGCAGTTTCGCGACGACATGAAAAAGGCCGTCGACGAGTTCTCCCGGACCGGTCCCGCCAAGGACCCGCTCTGGAGCGACTTCGCGAGCCACATCTCCTGGGTGACCGGCTCTTTCGACGACACCTCCGCCTTCAAGAAGCTCAAAGAACAGCTCGAAGAGAACGACAGCAAGCTCGGCACCGCCGGCAACCGCCTCTTCTATTTGAGCACGCCGCCCTCGGTCTTCGCGACGATCGTCAAGCAGATCGACGCGGCGGGCCTCGGACCGCGCAACGATTCCAAGGGCTGGACGCGGATCATCATCGAGAAGCCCTTCGGCACCGATATCGATTCCGCGCGCTCCCTGCAAACCGAAGTCGAGAAGGTCTTCGACGAGAAGCAGGTCTATCGCATCGACCACTATCTCGGCAAGGAACCGGTGCAGGACATCATCGCGCTGCGGTTCGCGAACGTCATCTTCGAGCCGATCTGGAACCGGCGGTACATCGATTCGGTGCAGATCACCGCGGCGGAGACCGTCGGTGTCGAGATGCGCGGCGGGTACTACGAGGGCGCCGGGACGCTGCGCGACATGATCCAGAACCACGTCATGAACCTGCTCGCGTTGGTGGCGATGGAGCCGCCGATCTCGGCCAACGCCGAGGCGATCCGCGACGAGAAGTTCAAGGCGCTCGCCGCGGTACGGCCGATCGAGGCGAACCGCGCCTTCCTCGACGCCGCGCGCGGCCAATACGACGCCGGCTCGATCGCCGGCAAGCCGGTGGTGGGCTACCGCGAGGAACCCGACGTCAACCCGGAGTCGAACACCGAGACCTACGCCGCAGTCAAGCTCTGGATCGATAACTGGCGCTGGGCCGATGTTCCGTTCTACCTGCGCTCGGGGAAGCGGCTCGCGCACAAGAACTCCGAGATCGCGATCCGCTTCAAGTCGATTCCGCATCGACTCTTCGGCGAGACCGGCGACACGATCGACAACAACGTCTTGGTGATGAAGATCCAGCCGGAAGAGGGCATCTCGCTGCGCTTCTCGGCCAAGGTCCCCGGGCC
>JBEKAU010000175.1:0-8782 GCA_050015755.1 Vulcanimicrobiaceae bacterium
GTCACGACGATTGCGCCGCGTGGGCATCTCGCCGCCGTCGCCGATGCCGCGCAGATTTGCGCCGACAACCACGTGAACGGACTCCTCATCCCCGAGGGTCGCTACGTGCAGACGCGGAGTGTCAGCGGTTTCGGGTATTTCGTCATGATCGAGGTGATGACGCACGTCGAGTTTCGCGTCGACGAGATCGGCTGCGACGGCACGATCCGCTGGAGCACGACCACGAACGGCGATACGCACTCGATGGGGCACGCCTTGCTCGGAGGGCCGGCGAACGTGAACGCCGCGATCGACGCCGCGTTCCGGAGTGCCGAGCACGACACCGTCCGCGCGCTCACCGGATCGACCGTGCCGACGGCGGTCGCCGCGGTGCCGCCGCCCGCGCCCGCGCCGCCGCCGGCTGCGCCCAGCTCGTATCTGTTGGTGCCGTTCTCCCAGCCGTCGTTCGACGATGAGCATTTTGACGACGTCACGAGCGCGTTGCTCAAGCAGCTGCTGGCGCGCAATCTCGTCGTGAAGGTCGGCGAGCCGATCGACCACCTCGCCGCGATCAGCCGTGCGCCGGCGCTCTGTCAAGCGAGCGGAGCGCAAGCGATCATCGTTCCCGGCTTGCGCGTGGAGCAAGGCCCCTCCGGCGCCTCGCACGCGGAGATGCACGTCGCGCTGGTCAGTTGCATCGGAACCGTGCTCAGCTGGGGTTGGTCCAGCGCGGATACCAAAGTGCTGTTCCTCGGCCACTACGACGGTCAGATCACGAAGGCGTCGGAGAAGGCGATGCCGGCGGTGCTCGACCAACTGTTGGCGCCGACGACCGCCGCGGCGCCGAAGACGGCGGGTTAGAGGCCGCCGTGCGCGTTCGTGTGCTCGTCTTCGCCGGCGCGCTCGCGCTGGCCGCACCGTCGGCAGTCCTGGCGGACCCGCCGGCCGTCCCGGCGCAGGCCGGACCAGTGCCGACCGGACCGGCGCTGGCCTTGGTGCCGTACGAGCAGAGCATCGCTACGAAGGATCCGTACGCCAAGGAGATCACCGAGTTTTTCGCCCAGCAGCTCACGAATCGCGGCGTCGCGGTCACCATCGTTCCGACGGTGCCGCACCTCGAGGCGGTCGCGCACGCGGCCGAGATCTGCGCCGCGAATCAGGTCAGCGGACTGTTGATCGCCGAAGGTCGCTACGAGCAGACCGTCAAGAACGTCGACTTGTTCGTGGTCGCCAGCGTCCATTTCCCGACCCACGTGGAGTTCCGGCTGGACGAGGTCGGGTGCGACGGGGTCGTGCAGTGGAGCACGACGACGATGGCCGACGAGCTCCCCAGCGATCACCGACACCTCAACAGCTACACCGACGACGCGTTCCGCACCGCCGAGATACGAGCGGCGGTGGCCTTCACCGACTCGACGATCCCACCGGTGCCTCCGCGAGAACTCCCAGCGGCGCTCGCGTCCCCCGCGCCGCTGCCGACGCCGACGGCGTATCTGCTGCTGCCACTGGCGCAGCCGTCGATCGACGATCCGCACATCGGCGATGCCACGAACGCGCTGTTCCTGCAGATGCAGCAGCGGAAGCTCGCGGTCACGCTCGGTGCCCCGCGCGATCACCTGACGGTCATCGCGGAGGCTCCCGCCCTGTGTGCAGCGGCCCGCGCTGACGCCATCGTCGTCCCCGACGTGCGCATCGAGCAGTCGTCCGTCACCGCGCGGTCGCACGCCTCGCTCCACCTGACGCTCGTGGATTGCTTCGGTCGAATTCTCGCGCATGCCGATGCGGATGCCGACATCGGGGACGGCTCCATCCACAATTTCGGTGCGGCCGTGACGGCCGTCGCCGAGCGCGCGATGGAACCCGCGCTCAATCAGCTCTTCCCCGCGACCGCGGTCACGACCGCCGCAACGAAGTAAGCGGCGCTACGAGGACGCCGTCGGCACGCGGGTGTCGACGGCGATCCAGTTCGTCTCCCACGTCGCGCCGTCATCGGCGGAGAAGGCCTGCTCGAAGCGGCACGAGGTCGCGGTGATGTCCGACCAGACGTTGCGCACGACGATCGGCTTGCCATCGTACGTTTCCTGATCGTAGAAGACGCCGCGGCCGTCCGCGAATGAGCCGATCGTCGGCGGCTCGGCCATGGTGCCGCTCGCGGCGCTGGCGAAGTTGAGACTCCACAGGTGCGTGCGCGGATCGTACAGCCGCAGGTTCAGCGCGACGAGGTGCCCGGCGGGTCCATCGACGTCGAGTTCGACGAGGTTCGCTCGCCCGCCCCAGATCGGCCGCACCACCGACGTGCCGTCGTAGGTGGCCCAGGTCGTCGAACCGGTCAACGGGTGGACGAGCCGGCGCAAGTGCGTCGTCCACGTTCCGATCTCAAAATCGAAGTCGTGCGCACCGTCGCGCGCGACCGGCGCGGGGCTCGCGAACGTGAGGACGGCCGCCAAGAACAACGAGAGCGTCATGGCCGCAGTATCGCGCCTGAACGCGCGCCCGGAAAGGGCCATTCCCGCGCAAAGCGGGCAGACCACTTTCCCTACTGCTGCTGTTGTTGCTGCTGTTCTTGGTAGTGCTCGTCTTCGATTTGGGCGTAGAGCTCGTGCTGCGGGACGGCGAGGGCTTCGACCGCGACGTCGACCGACATCGTCGAGGCGGAGGCGCCGCGGTAGACGCCGCGCACCGGGCTGACGTCGCGGTAATCGCGGCCCATCGCGATCCGCACGAACTGATCGCCGATCCAGGTGTCGTTGGTCGGATCGACCCCGACCCAGCCCCGCGGTCCGAGATACGCCTCGGCCCAGGCATGCGAGGCCTCCGCGCCGAGCATCTCGCCGCCGCCCGAATGGACGTAGCCGCTGACGTAACGCGCCGGAATCCCCGCGCGCCGGCACAGCGCGACCAACACGTGCGCGAAGTCCTGACAGACACCGCTGCGTAGGCCGATCGACTCGGCGATCGTGGCGTGCACCGACGTCACCCCGGTACCGTAGGTGAACGTCTCGTGGATGCGATGCGAGGCGTGACCGAGCCACGCCGCGACGTCGTCGTCGGGACCCGGCTCACCGATCTCGGCGGCGAGCGCGTCGAGCTCGGGCCCGAAGTGGATATAGGTGCTCTCGTGCAGGAAGTCCCACAGCTCGTCGAGCGTGGGGTCATCGTCGATCAGCCGGCGCGGCAACGACTCGGGCGGGGTGGGCTCGCCGCGCACGGTGACGACCTGGGAGCGAGCGACGACATCGAGCAGCTTGTGCTCGGGCAGCACGCCGAAGTGCTGCACGTCGTTGCCGTAGCGATCGCTGTAGGTGAACACACGCGAGCGCGGCACGACGATCAGCTCGTAACGCGTGCAGTACTGCGAGAGGTCGCTGCGCGGCTGCAGGTGGACGATGGTGTGGCTTTCGTGCACCGGCACCGGGTAGCGGTAGCGGGTGCGGTGGACGATCGTGTAGCGCATCAGCCCACCGGGACCGCGGGGAAATATGCGCCGTTGATCGCGCTGCCCAGCTCATCGAACTCGGCGGCGAGCCGGATCGCGAACGCGCGCGCGCCCTCGCGCACGAGATCGAACGGACCGGCGTAGTCGAGCGAGGCGGCGATGCGGCCCGAGAGCCGCTCGGCGTTGTCGAACGAGCCGATCGGCGCGCCGGAGAGCATGTGCAGCGCCGCGTCGACTTCACGCACGCAGAAGCGCAGCGAGCGCGGAAACACCGGCGAGAGCGCCAAGAACGAGAGTGCCTCGACCGGGTCGGCCGATTGGCGCCGCGCGCGCGCGAACGGCGCACTCGCGCAGCACGCTTCGAGCGCGAGCTGCCAGACCGGCGGCCCGCCGTCGTCGTCGACGGTGCGCAGGATGCGCGACGTCATCCGCGCCCGCTCGAGGAAGCGGCCGATGCGCAAGAACTGCCAGGCGTCATCGTGCGCCAGCGTCGCATCGCAGATCCCCCCGAACGCCTGCGCCGTGTCGCGCACGCTGCGCAGGAAGGTCGAGGTTCCGTCGGGACCGACCGCGCGCGCCGACTGCGCCTCGACGAACAGGTAGAGCCCATTGATGCACTCCCACACCTCGGTCGTCAGCTCGGCACGCACACTCACCGCGTTCTGCCGTGCGATGCGCACCGAGGCCGCGATCGAGAAGCGCGAGGCCGCGTCGAACACGACCTCGTCGATCGTGCGGGCGCGATCGAGCAGACCGTCCGGTACCGCAACCCCGGCGACCGCGTAGATCGCCTGCCAACGCGGCTGGACTTCGTCGATCCGGTCGACCGAGCGCATCGCGGTGACGTCGATGAGGCGCGCGAGATCCTCGGCGCGCTCGACGTTGCGCGCCATCCAGTAGAGCGATTCGGCGACGCGGCTGAGCATCAGTCGGCCAGCACCCAGGTGTCTTTGGAGCCACCGCCTTGCGAAGAGTTGACGACCAGCGAGCCGGCCGTCAACGCGACGCGGGTGAGCGCCGCCGGTGGGACGTCGACCATGTCGCCGTGCAAGAGCGCGAACGGACGCAGGTCGATGTGACGCGGCGAGAGACCGTCCTCGACGACGGTCGGGTGCGCGGAGAGCGTGACGACCGGCTGCGCGATGAAGTCGCGCGGGTTGGCGCGGATCGCGTCGGCGAAGTCGGCCCGCTCCGCCGCGGTGCTCGAGGGTCCCATCAGCATCCCGTAGCCGCCCGAGGCGGCGGTGCGTTTGACGACGAGCTGCTCGAGCCGCCCGAGCACGTGCTGGCGCTGCGCGGCGTCGGAGCAATCGAAGGTGGGGACGTTTTGCAGCACCGGTTCCTCGCCAAGGTAATAGCGGATGAACGCGGGGACGTACGGATAGACCGCCTTGTCGTCGGCGACGCCGGTCCCGATCGCGTTGGCGAGGGTGACGTTGCCGGCGCGATACGCGTCGAAGAGGCCCGCCACGCCCAGCGAGGAGTCGTTGCGAAAGTAGAGCGGATCGAGGTAGTCGTCATCGACGCGCCGATAGAGGACGTCGACGCGGGCCGGTCCGCGCGTCGTCTTCATGTAGACGACGTTGTCGCGCACGAACAGGTCGTTGCCCTCGACCAATTCGACACCCATGCGGCGCGCCAGCAGCGTGTGCTCGAAGTAGGCGCTGTTGTAGACGCCGGGCGTGAGGATCGCGATCGTCGGCTCGAGTGCGTTGCGCGGCGCGCTGGCGAGCAGCGCCGAGCGCAGGCGGCGCGGATAGTCGTCGACCGGGAGCGGATCGTAGCCGGCGAATAGCCGCGGGAACGAACGCTTGAGGACGTCGCGATTTTCGAGCACGTACGAGATGCCCGAGGGCGTGCGGCAGTTGTCCTCGAGCACGAGGTACTTCCCCTCGGCGTCGCGGACGAGGTCGATTCCGGAAACGTGGACGAAGGTGTCGTGCGGCGGCCGCACACCGACCGCCTCGCGTTCGAAGTGCTGCGAGGAGTAGACCAGCGCGCGCGGGACGATGCCGTCGCGCAGCGCCTTCTGCTCGCCGTAGACGTCGACCAGGAACGCGTTGAGTGCGCGCACCCGCTGCGCGACCCCGCGCTCGATGACGGCCCACTCGGCGCCCGAGATGATCCGCGGGATCAGGTCGAACGGCAGGATGCGCTCGGTCCCGCGCGCGTCGGCGTACACGGTGAACGTGACCCCGCGCTGCAAGAGCACCGAGTTGACGGTGGAGACCCGGTGACGGAAGTCGGCCGACGAGATGCCCGCCAACGTCGCCGCGAGTGCGGCATAGTGCTCTCGGGGCTGACCGTCGGCGGCTGCGAACTCGTCGAACGCCGGTGCCGGAGCGTACCGGTCGAGGATCGAGCGCATCTGCCTGCCTTCCTACCCGCCGATCGACCTCCGCTCGCCAGATGGCCAATGGCCCCTCATCGGCGGTTTATTGACAAGAAATGTACGTTTTGGTTTTCTAGGGCGTCGTGTCGGCGCAGGCACCGACCGCGCCGAGCGGGCCCGTCGCGATCACGTCGTGCGATGACCTCAAGGAACGCGGCGGCTACGGCATGGGCAACCTGACGGTTTTGGGCGGTCATGCCTACCACTTCTTCAAGCTCACCGTTGTCGACAACGGAAAGGTGGCGGCCGATTCCCTCACCTACCAGATCGACTTCGACACCTCGCGGTACGTGATCGGCGACAAGGCGACGTTCGCGCCCGGGCAGCCGGTGACGCACACACTGCGCGATCACGGCAGCGACGTCGTCGCCGGGAAGCGGCCCGGAGGCAGCGGTCCGACCGTCTGCACGCTGCTGGCGGCGCACTTCACCGACGGCACCAGTTGGGTTGCGCCCAGCCCCGCCCCCAGCGCGGCACCGTAGCGGGAAGTCCGAGCGACCGGACCCCGGCGCCTTGTCGCCGGACGTTTGCGCGTGATAGAATCCGGGGGTTCTCCCGGCGCCATCCCGGCGCTGGGTACTCCCCGCTGCCCGGCCTCGCGCCGGGCCGCCGGCTCCGCCGGCGTCCAGAGAGGGCATCATGGCCACCGCGACCATCAACGATTACGAGATCACCTATATCCTGCGCCCGAGCCTCGAAGAGACCGAGGCCCTCGAGCGTTCCACCGCCATCGCCGAGGGCGTCAAGACCCGCGGCGGCGAGGTTGTCGGTGAACTCGAGCAGCATGGCAAGCGTCGCCTGGCGTACGAGATCGACGACGTGCGTGAAGGCTACTACGTCACCATGCACTTCAAGGCCGACGCCGACGGGGCAAAGGAGCTGGACCGCCTGCTCCGCCTGAACGACGACGTTCTGCGCCAAATCGTCATCCGCAAAGAGAAGTAGTCCACCGTGCCACGCAGGTGGCACGCACGGATGACATCCTAACGCCCGAGCGGGGCGTTGGCCCCGCCGTACCCACGCCAGCTGCGCAAAGCGAGCAGAGCAGAGAGCAGCAGAAGGATAGAGAACGATGGCTGGCAGCTTCAACCGCATCACCCTGGTCGGCAACCTCACCCGCGACCCCGAGATCCGCTACGTCGGCTCGGGTGCGGCCGTCACGAAGTTCACCCTCGCGGTGAACCGTCGGTCGAAGCAGCAGGAAGAGACCGACTACATCGACTGCGTGGCTTGGGACAAGCTCGCTGAGACCTGCAACACGTACCTGAAGAAGGGCATGAGCTGCTTGGTCGACGGCCGCCTCTCCATTCGCTCCTACGAGACGAAGGAAGGCGAGAAGCGCAAAGCCGCCGAGGTCGTCGTCAACACGATGCAGATGCTCGACCGCGCGGGCCGCAGCGGCGGCGAAGGCGGCGGTTCGTACGAGCGTCCTGCCCGTCCGGCCGCGAGTGAGGGTGCCGGTGCGTCCGGCGGCTCCAACGGTGGTGGAGCGAATTACGAGGATAGTCTCGACGAGGAAGAGATTCCGTTCTAGTGCTGTCTCACCGCGAATGCCCCTTATTTAGGGGATGTGGTGAAAAAGGCGGTTCTTGGTGACAATCTTTGCCGACGATGAAGGAAAAAGCCCGCGGTTGCGGGCTTTTTCGATCACACGGTGTGTGCTCTGAACGCGCTTTACGCGAAACTGATTTTCACCAAAGAGACAGGTTAGGGGCAGTCTAGAGATCGGCTGCCGACGGCAGACGCCTAGCTAGGCCGCCGAAATAAGTGGGTCTGCGGGCTCTGGGAAGACGCGATCCGGTGCAAGGTGGTAATCAATGACCACGCCCGTCTCGTGTTCCAGAATCACGGTTTGTCTGAGGTTCGCATACAGAATTTTGCAAAGCGCTTCATTCTGCCAGGCGACGACGGGCTCGTCGTCCGCTGCCTCTTTCCTGGGCCGTCCACGGGACCAGCAATACCCGTCGGCCATACGTTTGAGGCTTGAGAAGTACGCTTCAACGAGGCCGCGGAGTCGAGAAATTTCATAGACTTCCGCCGGCGAGAGTGCGTACCACTTGATGAGATCTGCTGCTGCCTGCGTAAACGCGCTCTTCGGGTCTTTGCCCCAACCCTTCTTGAGCGGGATGACGGCACGAATTCCTCGCGCTTCGAGCTCGGAAATGACGTCCGCTGACAGATATGCTTTGTCGCCCAAGAGAAATCGTGCGGGAAATACGCGCAGAATCTGGTCTGCAAGCGGAATCACGTAGTTGATATCGTGCCGCCGACTGTCGGAGAAGAGCACTCCGAGGGCCATTTTTGTCTCGACTCCGACTATCGCGTGCGCCTTCATCCAGGTTGCCTGCGGACGGTCATCGCCAAGATAGAAAACGCCTCGCGAATGCGCCGTACGCATCTGCGAAAGTTTGGTCGAGTCGACGATCACCGCTCGCTCGCGACGGCGAGCGGTCTGCGCCATCAGCTCGAGCATCGCGAACAAGACAGTCGTGACGGCTCGGTCGTTCATCCAACGTGAGATTGTGTTGGCGCACGGAGCGCGCCCGGTAGGGCGCCGCAGGAGATCGTCGTCGAGAAAGCTCTGCAACGGCGCCCGTATCTCATTAGCGCTCACGCCGGCACAAGCTTTGTGCAACAACATAGCTGCACGTTGGGAGTCAGCTGTCGGCCGTCCCCTGCTACTGGACGCGCCGCCTGGCGCCCCCGCTTCGATGCGGTTTGCCAATGAAGCGATCAGTTCGGGGATTCGATGGAACATCGCCTCACGGGCGTGCCGATCGGTCGTCTTTTTCGACAACCCATTCCACGCAATCACCTTGCGTGCCGGACGTCGCTCGGCGAGCGCGAGCGTCTCACGCTCGGGTATGACTGTGCCGTCGATGACAAGGTCTTCGCGCACAATGCGATCGGCAACGACGTGAATGCAGTCCTCGCTGCCCTTCACGTAGTCGGGGCAGGAACAGCGATACTCTAGA
>JBEKAU010000176.1:0-5865 GCA_050015755.1 Vulcanimicrobiaceae bacterium
CACCAACTCGTCCAACGAGAACAAGGCCGACGTCGACAATCCGACCGGGCTGGCGTGGGACACCAACGGCGATCTCTTGATCGCCAACGCCGACAACAGCAGCAAGAACGCCGGCAACCTGGCCTGCGTCCCGGCCGGCGCGATCACCACCGGCGCCAACACCAGCACGACGACCTCGGTCGACGTCACCGCTCCGCAGAACATCGCCTACGACAGCGGCGACGGCAGCGTCGCGCTCTCCGATCTCTCGCCGAGCTCGACCTACCTGCTCTCGGAATATCTGCTCTCGGGCGACTACACGCTCGCGCCGGCAGCACGAAACATTTCGCCGATCAACGGTTCCATCGGTGACAACTGGGTCACCGACGTGCCGCTGAGCGCGCTGGCCCACGGGACCTACGCCGCGGCGCTCACCGATGGTGCCGAGACCGACTCCTCGGCCTCCGGCAATGCCGCCGGCACCTCGAAGATCGTGATCCTCAGCCCGACCGGCACGCAGACGACCATTTCGCAAACCACGACGCCAACGGCCTGGGCCGTCGACGTGCCGTACGCGCTGGCCTGGGACGCCACCGACAGCCAACTGGTGATCGCGAACCACTCGGCGTACCACCCCAGCGTCGCCTTCTACAGCATCGGCGGCAGCGGCAGTTCGCCGACGGCCACGCAAACGCACGTCATCGGGGCGGACACCTTCTCGGACCAGGCGACGTTCGTGGCGACGGCACCGAACGGCTACGTCGCCGTTGCGTACGGGTCGGCATGGAGCGGCAACAGCCTGGTTCAGGTCTACGACAACACGACGGCGCGCAACGCGGTGCTCGGACCGATCCCGTTCAACGGCGTCACCGACGCGGCGAGCAACTGCGACACCTACGTCGACGGCGGGGCCAACGCGAGCATCCTCGTCGAGCAAATGACCTGGCTGTCGAATACGAAGCTCTTGTTGGAGGTGTACGACAGCGTCAACTCCTACACTGGCCTCTACATCTACGATATCACCGCCAGCGCCGTCCCCTCGGGTGATGACGACCGCTACTGCTACGACGACACGAGCACGCCATTCGCGGCCGCGCCGAAGCAGACCGAGTTCACCCACTTGACCTCGACGCCGCACGGCGTCGCGTTCAAACCGTAACGGAGAGAGGACAATGGGACAGCCCTTCGTCGGCGAGATTCGCTTGTTCGCCGGAAACTTCGCGCCCGCCGGGTGGATGACGTGCGATGGCCAGCTGCTGGCGATCGCCACCTACGACACGCTCTTCAACCTGATCGGGACGACCTACGGCGGCGACGGCGAAACGACGTTTGGGCTGCCGAATCTCGCGGCGCGCGTGCCGATCCACGTCGGCAGCAACGGCACGAGCACGTACACCCTCGCCCAAAACGGCGGTGTCACCACGGTGCAATTGACGGCGGCGACGATTCCCTCGCACACCCATCCGGTCGTCGCGGATGGGAACGGCGCGACAACCGGAAACCCGTCGAACGCCTACTACGCCGACGTCGCACCGAAGACGCTCTACAGCACGCCGGGCGGGGCCCACAACCCGCACCCGACGACGTATCGGTCCTTCAACTCCTCGATGCTCGCCTCACAGGGCGGGAGCCAGCCGCACGACAACATGCAGCCGTACTTGGCCATCACCTTCATCATCTCGCTCTACGGCGTCTACCCGAGCTCCTGATGTCGGCTCCTTATGTCGCAGAAATCCGCGCGTTCGCGTTCAACTTCGCGCCCAAGAGTTGGGCGTTCTGCAACGGCCAGCTCCTCGCGCTGTCCTCGAACACAGCCCTCTTCTCGCTGCTCGGCACCAACTACGGCGGCAACGGTACCTCGACGTTCGGTCTGCCGAACCTGCAGGGCGCCGTCCCGATCCACACGACGGCATACGGCAGCTCGCCGCTGGGCACGTTCCCGATCGGCGCGACCGGAGGCGAAGCATCCGTGCAGTTGACGATCAGCGAGATTCCCAATCACACGCACACGGTGCAAGGCGACTTCACGCCCGCGAACGCACTGTACTCATCACCGAGCGGTACCGTCCCCGCCAACGCGACTCCGAACATGATCTACTCGACATCGGGCTCGCCGCTGCTGAACACGATGAACCCGTCGATGATCAGCGTTACCGGCTCGAACACCGCACACAACAACCTGATGCCCTACCTGACGCTGAACTACTGCATCGCCCTGCAGGGCGTCTTCCCGCCGCGAAGCGGCTAGAGGAGAGGACGCATGTCGACCCCATTCATCGGCGAGATTCGCATCATGTCGTTCAACTTCGCTCCGACCAACTGGCAGATGTGCAACGGGCAAACGATCGCGATCACCTCGTATGAAGCGATGTTCGCGTTGCTCGGCACCACCTACGGCGGGAACGGCACCACGACGTTCGGGCTGCCGAACATGCAGGGGCGCGTCGGCCTACACATGGGCACCGGATACACCCTCGGTCAGAAGGGCGGCGAGGAGAGCCACCTGCTCGCCCAAAGCGAACTGCCGGCGCACACGCACCTTCCCTCCGCCGACGTGCAGCTCGGCAACGCGAACACCTTCAACATGAACGGCGCCTACCCGGCCTACGTGACCTCGCTGCCGATGTACTCGGCCGGGAGCACGAACATGGTCACGATGTCCTCGTCCATGGTGACCTCGTACGGCAGCGGGGGAGCGCACGAAAACCGACAACCGTTCCTGACGCTCACGTATTGTATCGCCCTGCAGGGCCTCTTCCCGAGCCGGAACTGATCGCGAGAGGACGGAGACACCGATGAAACGCGCGCCATTTCTCCTCGGCAGCAGCGCCGCGATGCTCGCGGGTTGCGGCGGCGGTCGCGCTGTCATGCAGGCCATTCCCGGAGTCGGCGGCTCGTCCGTCGCGCACAAGCCGGCATCGAAGCTGCAACTCGTTCCGACGACGCCTGACCCGATTCCGGCGAACGTGCTGGCGAACCCGATCGTCGGCGAGGCAGCCCGCTTCGCAGGCGCGGTCGCTCCCGTCGGCTGGATGTTCGCCGAGGGGCAGACGCTGCAGTCGTCGACATACCCGGCGCTGGCGCAGATGCTCGGGCGCCCGACCGGGACCTTGAAGACCTCGTTCACGCTCCCGAAAGCCGGCTTCCCGCTGATCATCGCCGTCAGCGGCATCCAACCCACCAGCCCGGCATCGCTCGCCGCGGCGCGCAAGGTCTCGACGGTTGCTGCGCTGGGCCTCGGCCCCGGCGCACGGCCCGCCCCGCCCCCTGCGCTCAAGCCCCTCTCGGCGGAGGCCCTCGCGGCGCGTCGGCTCGCGCAGACGAACGTGCACGTCACCAACGCCAGCCCGGTGGAGCTGTCCGCAGCTGACCGCACGCGCATCGCTGCGGCAACCGGTGATGCGCGAACCGCGGCGCTCGCCGCGCTCTTGCCCGCAACGCGCACCCTGGTCGACGGCGCGATCGACGACGCCATCGCCGGCCGCACCGATCTGCATGCTGCCGTCACCGCGACGGCCGCGGCGCTCGATGCGAACGAGATCACCGCCCTCAACGCGGCCAACGGCAGCTACGTTCGGCCCTTCAACGCCGATTGGACGCCGGACGCTGGGGCGGCTGCACGCCTGGCCGCGGCCGGGTTCCTGCTCTCGGTTGCGATCACGCCGCAACAAGCGCAGACGATCGGCGCGCGCGAGTAGCGCGCATCGTCATCGGATTGCCGCGGCTCGCGCCCTGAGCTGCACGTAGAGCGGATCCAACCAGCGTCGCGCCGTCGCGTCGCGGTCGGGATCCGCCGCGATCTCCCGCGGCGCGAATGCGGCGGACGGCTGTTTCGCGTCGCGGGCCGTCGCCGCGCGCATCGCCGCGGTCTCGGCGGTACTCGGGCTGATGCCGAAGCGCGGCAGAATCTGGGTGAACACGGTCTCCGGCAGCGACGCGTAGTCGACGAACGCGCCGGGGTCGATCCTCTCGCGCAGCGCCGCTTCGGCGAGCGCAGCGAGAAAACGGGCAACGTAGTCGTCCGCCGCCAGCTCGGCCGGATCGGTGATCCCGAGCAACCGCGGGTCGACCGTCCCCGGCATGGCCTCCGGACCGAGCATGCGTTCTTGCGATTCCAACAGACCGCGCGGCTCACGGAACGCGAACACCCACGGCACGTGCGCAAACGCCGATCGCAGGAACGGCAGCTCGAGCGCATGCCAACCGTTCCATTTCACGACGACACGGCGGCGATCGCCGAACGCGCGTGTGAGCGCGTAGATCATCGCGCGTAGTCGTCGCGGTGTCACGGCGTCGGGAACGTGACGCCGCAGGTGCAAGAGGGCGTCAAGCGGCTGCGCCTCCGAAAGCACGACGACGTCCGCGAGCTGCATGAGCATCCGTGCGATCAGCGTCGAACCGCTGCGCGACTGGTGGAAGACGAAGCCGGCCGGCTCGCTCGCAGCGGCATCGTCACCGAGTGCGTCGAGCACGCCGAGCGGCGTTCGGCGCGCGAAGAGCGCGTTGAACGGCTGGCGCATCGCGCGATCGGCGGCCTGCTCGAAGAACGGATCGGCGGAGAGATCGTCGACGCGCGCCCACAGGATCGTCGGCGCACCGCTGCGGATCGCGACGTGGACCGGCGTCCAGGCCCGGAGATCAGGTGTCAGCTCATCCACCGCATCTGCCAGGCGCGCTGCGCCTCGACCATGGCCGCGTTGAGGTCCGCCGCCGTCACCTCGCAGCCGCGCTCGGCGGCAAGCCGCAGCACGGCCTCGGCGAACGCCTCAGTCGGCAGCGTGGACAACGCCTGCGCGCACGCTTCGTCGGCCGCGACGTACGCGCGCAGCGCGGCCAGCCCGTCCTGCGACACCCGCTAGCCGAGCTTCTCCTTCAGCAGCTCTTGCACCAGCGGCGGATTCGCTTTGCCCTTGGAGGCCTTCATCACCGCGCCGGTCAGAAACCCGAGTACATTGGTCTTGCCGCCCTTGTAGTCGGCGACCGACTGCGCGTTGGCGGCCAGCACCTCGTCGACGATCTTCTCGATCGCGCCGCGATCGCTGACCTGCGCCAACCCGTCGCGCGCGACGATCGCCTTGGCCGAGCCGCCCTCGTTCCAGAGCGTCTCGAGCACTTGCTTCGCGGCCTTGGAGTTGATCGCGTTCGACGAGGTCAGCGCGACCAGCTCGGCCAGCGCGTGCGGCGTCACCTTCCCGTCGGCGACGGCGACGTTCGACTCGTTCGCCAGCCGCGAGAGGTCGCCGAGCACGAACGCCAGCGTACCGAGCGGACTCTCCGACGCTTCGACCGCGTGGTCGTAGAAGTCGGCCAGCCGCGAATCCTCGAGCAGCTGCGTCGCGCGCTTGACGTCGATCCCATAGGCGTCGACGTAACGCTCGAAGCGCTCGTACGGTGTCGGCGGCAGCGAGGCGCGCAAGCGCTCGACGTCGGCGCGCGCGATGTCCAGCGGCACGAGGTCCGGATCGGGGAAGTAGCGGTAGTCGTGCGCCTGTTCTTTGGAGCGCTGGCTGTGGGTGACGCCGGCGCCTTCGTCCCAGCCGCGCGTCTCCTGGATCACCCGGCCGCCGCTCTCGACGATCGCGATCTGCCGCGCAACCTCCGAGACGATCGCGCGCCGCACGCTGCGGAACGAGTTCATGTTCTTGATCTCGGCCTTGGTACCGTACTCGCTCGCGCCGCGCAGGCGGATCGAGACGTTGGCATCGCAGCGCAGCGAGCCTTCTTCCATCTTCACGTCGGAGACGCCCAGCTCGCGGAACGTGCGCGCCAGCATCTCGAGGAACGCGACCGCTTCGTCGGCGCTGCGCAAGTCGGGTTCACCGACGCACTCCATCAGCGGGACGCCGGCGCGGTTGAAGTCGACCAGCGACGAGGTCGCGCCGGCCA
>JBEKAU010000177.1:0-5861 GCA_050015755.1 Vulcanimicrobiaceae bacterium
GGTTCGGGCAGCGGCCGTCGATCAGCTTCGCTTCGGGCCAGAACGTCTCGTCGTTGGTGCAGTACCAGCCCTCGTAGACGCCTTCGTACACGTCGCCGCTCGCGCGCATTCTCTCGAACAGTGCCAAGCAGGTGTGCGCGTGGCGCGGCTCGGTCGTGCGGATGAAGTCATCGAAACTCGTCTCGTACGCGGCCAGCAGTTCACGCCAACGCGGGACCAGGCTGTCGACGAACTGGTGCGGCGTCTGCCCGGCCGCCTCGGCGGCGGCGGCGACCTTCTGGCCGTGTTCGTCGGTGCCGGTCAGCGCTCGGGCCGGCCCGTGTGCGCGCGCGGTTCGCACCAGGATGTCGGCCGCGATTGAGGTGTAGGCGTGCCCGATGTGCGGCGTCCCGCTGATGTAATAGATGGGGGTGGTGACGTAGAAACCGCGCTCGGACACCCCTCCAGCCTTCGGCGCCGCGACTGCGCCCGGCCTCCGCGCTTGGCAAACGAGGCGGGCGGCGTGATAGCATGGTGTGACCTCCCGATGGCCATCGTCTTTCACCCGATCACGCCCCCGACCGACGAGGAGCTCATGCAGCTCCACGAGCTCAACGGCGGCTACTCCGTCGAGCGCTTGGCCGATGGGAGCCTGCTGGTGACGCCAAACGGGGCGATCGGCGACGCTCGCAACGCTGAGCTCGTGCTTCAGCTGATGGTCTGGAGCAAGGCGACGAAGCTGGGCCCCACGCTGGGCCCGACGGCCGGCTATCGGCTGCCCGACTCGTCGGTCTTCGCGCCGGACGGCTCGTTCATCCGCGCCGAACGGTGGAATGCGCTCAGCCGAGCTGAACGCGAGGACTACTTTCGTGGCGCGCCGGACGCGGTGTTCGAGATTCGCTCGAAGAGCGACCGCCATGGCGCGCAGGTTCGCAAGTGCGAGTCGTGGGCACGCGCGGGGGCACAGCTCGTGCTGCTCGTCGATCCCTACGAGAAAACCGTCGACCGGTGGCTCGACGGCGTGCACGAGGAACTCGGCACCGTTTCGTTCGTCGATTGCGACCCGGTGATGCCCGGCTTCGTGCTCGACGTCGACGCGCTACTCGACGTCTGATCCCGCCCGTTCCGTCTTTCGCGCGCTGACCTGCGCGTAGAGGTGGCGACGTTCACCGTGCCCCGCCTCGGCCAGGCGCTTCGCGAGCGCGGACGTCGTCAGCCCTTCGTGCAAGCCCGCATCGATCGCCGCGTCGAGGTCGGCGGCGCTCGGACCCGCGTCCGCGAGCACCGGCACGTTGCCGCCCTCGACCACGAAGACGATCTCGCCGCGCACCGGCTCCTCGAGTGCGGCGTCGACCTCTGCTGCCGTGCCCAGCACGTGCTGTTCGTACAGCTTGGTCAGCTCGCGGCCCAAGAAGACGCGCCGCTCCGGAGCTACCATGGCCAGGTCGGCGAGGCTGGCGCGGATTCGGTGCGGGGCCTCGTACCAGACCGTGGTCTCGCCGAGCGCGGCGCGAAAGGCGGCGCGGCGTGCGCCGCTGGCCCCCCGGGCGAAGCCCGCGCAGCGGAACCAGCGCACGTCGGATCCCGAGAGGACGGCGGCGAGGACGAACGCCACCGGCCCCGGCAACACCTCGACCGCGATGCCGGCCGCCCGTGCGGCGGCGACCAGGTCGGAGCCGGGATCGCTGATCCCGGGCGTCCCGGCGTCGGTGACGACGGCGACCGTCTCGGTCCGCGCGCGCTCGAGGATGCCGGGGGTGACGGAACGCGCGTTGTGCTCCTGGTAGGTCCAGACGTCCTTGCTGCCCAGGTCCAGCGCACTCAGCAAGCGGCGGGTGACGCGCGAGTCCTCGGCGACGATCAGCGGCGCTTCGCGCAGGACGTCGAGCGCGCGCAGCGTGACGTCGCGAAGGTTGCCGAGCGGCGTCGGTACGAACACGAGCCCCATGAGCTCCGCTTCGCCGTCTGGGACGGTCGTCCGCCGGATCGAGCTGCGCGGGCACATCATCGACTCCGGGATCTTCAACCGCGTCCTGGGCATCCTGACCGACGACGAGCGGACGCAGTACGTCATCGAAGAGTTCGAGTCGGGCCAGACCAAGACCGAGCCGTCGTATGCACGGCTGCGCATCGAGGCGCAGGATCCGGCACACCTGGACGAGATCCTCGAGAAGCTGCAGCGCGACGCCGGCGCCGAGGTGCTCGAGGAAGGCGACGTCGCGACCGAACCGGCCCCGCGCGACGGCGTCCTCCCCGACGACTTCTACGCGACGACGAACTACGCGACCCAAGTCCGGCTGCACGGCGTGTGGCTCGACGTCGCCAATCCCGAGATGGACAGCGCGATCGTCCTCGAGGACGGCGGCCCGTTCACGGTCGCGCCGTCCGACGTGAAAGCGGGCGATGCCGTCGTCGTCGGGCACGCCGGCGTGAAGATCGCGATCCCGCCGCGCGCCCGCCGGCGCGACGTCTTCGAGTTCATGGCCAGTGCGGTCTCCTCGGAGAAGCCGCGCCACGCCCTGCTCGGCGAGGTCGCGCGCGAGCTGCTCGCCGTCCTACGCGCCGGCAAACGCGTACTGCTCGTCGGCGGTCCGGCGATCATCCACACCGGCGCCGGGCCCTATCTCGCCGAGCTGATCCGCGACGGCTACGTCAATGCGCTCTACGCCGGCAACGCGCTGGCCGTCCACGACATGGAGTCGCAGTTCTTCGGGACCTCGCTCGGCGTCAACCTCGAGGACGCGTTCCCGGCCGAAGAGGGCCACGTCCACCACCTGCGCACGGTCAACCGCATCCGCGCCGTCGGCGGCATCCAGCCGGCGATCGACGCCGGGCTGCTGCGCGCCGGCGTCATGTACGAGGCGTATCAAAAGAAGATCCCGGTCGTCCTGTGCGGCTCGATCCGCGACGATGGACCGATCCCCGACGTCATCACCGACGTCGTCGAATGCCAGCGCGCGATGCGCCACCACGTCCCCGAGATCGGGATGGCGCTCTTGGTGTGCACGCTGCTCCACTCGATCGCGGTCGGCAATCTCTTGCCGGCAACGTGCAAGACCGTCTGCGTCGACATCAATCCCTCGTCGGTGACGAAGTTGACCGATCGCGGCTCGCATCAGACGCTCGGCATCGTCATGGATGCTTCCTCGTTTTTGCGCGAGCTGAGCCTGGCGCTGCGCACCGCCGAAGCGGAGAGCCTCGCCGCCCGCTGACGCTCAGAGGTCGATCACACGGGCCGGCGCGGTCGGGCGGTAGTCGACGTCGCAGATCGACGCGTTCACGAACGTGGTGCCGTGCTGTTCGAGAACGCCCGCCGCTTCGTGAATGTGGCCGAAGACGTGGACGCGCGGTCGCAGCGCCTGCACGCGGCGCAGCAAATCGGCGCAGCCGACGTGCTCGCCCGAGACGGCGAGGTCGAGGATGCCGGCCGGTGGTCCGTGGGTGACGAGCACATCGGTCGCGGTCGGGATCATGTTCCACTTCGCGGCCAGCGCTGCCCCGCGGTCGAGGTTGAAGGCCCAATCGAAGAAGCGCGGCTGCCAGGGCGAGCCCCAGAAGCGCAGCCCCTCGATCGTCACGCCGTCGTCTTCCAAATACGTCAGGCCCTCGCCGAGCGCCGCGCGCGCGTCGTGCGGCGCATCTTCGAAGGCGAAGTCGTGGTTGCCGGCGATCACGACCTTGTGCCGATGCGGCAGCGCGCGCAGCCAGCTGCCGGCGCGGGTGATCTCTTCGAGCTCGCCGCGCATCGTCAGGTCGCCGGCGTGGAGCAGCAGGTCGCCGTCGGGAACGTCGGCGGCATCCATGCGCAAGTGCGTGTCGGAGATCGCGACGATTCTCATCCCGGGCTCGGTTCCGCGCGATGCGGGGGCGTGCGGACCAACAGACCCAGCGCGAGCACGAGCGCGACGGCCGAGAAGAACGTCGGCACGATTCCGGTCAAATGCGGCGCCGCCATCAGCACGCGGGTCGCGATCAGCGGGCCGATGACGAACGCGATGTTGCTCAGGCTGTCGTTGACGCTCAGGATCGTCCCGCGCTGGTCCGCCGGCGCGGCGTCGGCGATCAGCGTGCCGAGCGTGGGTCGGATCAGCGCGCTCGAGAGCGACCACAAGACGACGAACGGATAGAGCAGCGCGACGCTGTTGACGAAGCCGACCGCACCGTAGGCGACGATCGCACAGGCGAAGCCGATCAGGGCCACCCGTCCTTCACCGAATCGCCCGACGAGCCGTCCGATCAGCGTCGCCTGGACGACGATGCCGATGACGGCGATGACGAGGTAGATCGTTGAGGTACGCTCGGGACCGAACCCGAACACCCGGCTCGCGTAGAGCGCGAAACCGCCGATCCACGACGTGAACGCGATCGAGAACGCGAACTGGGTGAGGACCAGCCGCCCCAGCGGCGGCGTCGTGAGCGAACGCTTGATATCACGCAACGGTGGCAACACGCGCACCGCGCCGCGCGATTCGGGCAACAGCGTGAGGGTCAGCACGACGGTGACGAGTTCGAGCGCGGCGGCGGCGAGGAACGGGACGTGATACCCGAAGCGGACCAGCAAGCCGGCGGTGACCGGGCCGATCAGGAACCCCAGGCCGAAGGTCGCGCCGACGAGTCCGAACGCGCGCGCCCGCTGCTCGGGTGCGGTGACGTCGGTGACGTACGCCTGCGTGATCCCCAACCCTCCGCCGCCGAGCCCTTCGATCGCGCGCGCGACGAAGATCATCCAGAGCGTGTTGCTCGTCGCCAGGATGACGAAGCCGATCAGTGCGGCGACTTGCGCAGCGAGCAGCACGCCGCGCCGGCCGATGCGGTCGCTGAGCCGTCCCCAGAACGGCGAGGAGATCAGCGAGCAGACCGCGACCGTCGCGTAGATCGCGCCGACGGTCACCGGCGACGCGCCGAGTTTCGTCGCGTAGAAGGGGAGCAGCGGGATGAGGAGCGTGAAGCCGAGGATGTCGACGAAGGTGATTGCCAGGATCGGCAGCAGCGCGCGAGGCAGCCCGCTCACGCGCGCAAGGTCGCGACGATCTGCCGCAGCGAAGGCGGCCGGCCGTACAGCAGCAGACCGACCCGGTACACGCGTCCGGCGATCAGCGCCAAGCCGATCGCGACCACGACGTTGATCGCGAGTGACGTAGCGATCTGCCAGGCCGGGATCGGCGTGACCGCGATCCGGGTGAACATCACGAACGGCGCGATCAGCGGAATGAACGAGGTGACGACGATCGCGGGACTGTTCGGAAACTGCCCGCCGAACTCCGCGAGTATGAGGGCGGCGACGACCGGGAGCACGAGCGGTCCCGCCACGCTGCCGATGTCCTCGGTGCGGCTGATCAACGATCCGGCCGCGGCGTAGAGGACGCCGAATTGCGCGAAGCCGACCACGAAGAACGCGACGAACAGCAGGATCTCTCCGCTCGAGATGGCGAGCGGTCCGGCGTTTGCGCCGGCGTCGCCTTGCGTCACCCCGGCGTTGAACGAGCTGCCCGCGTAGAAGCCGACGGCGATCCAGACCCCGAGCTGGACGAACCCGGTCGCGGTCACCGCTAAGATCTTGGCCGCGAGCAACTGCGAGGCGTCGATGGCCGAGACGAGGACCTCGGCGATCCGGTTCGTCTTCTCCTCGGTGACCGAGGTCAGGATCGCCTGCGCGTTGAGCAGCACCGCCAGATAGAGCAGGATGACGAACAGGTATGCGGCGCCCTTGGCGGCGTCGGCGGCGCCGGCGTACTCGAACCGGCCGGCGACGTCGCGCACGTCGATCGGAACCTTGAGATGCGCGGCGACGGCCTGCGGCGAGGCACCTGTCGCGAGCGCGACCTCGAGCGGGCCCAGGTCGCTCGCGAACGATGGGGGGAACGTCGAAGGGTCGCTGGTGT
>JBEKAU010000178.1:0-5855 GCA_050015755.1 Vulcanimicrobiaceae bacterium
GGCGAAGAACCTGAAGCCGCAGTACATCTCGCCGTCGGTCGAGTCGATCACGATCACGCTCACCGAAGTGGGCGGCACGCCGCCGGGGACACTCGCCGGCAATCCGGCGACGTCGAACATCAGCAGCGCGACGTGCAGCACCGGCTGCACGGTCACCGGGCCGCCTTCACCGCTGGGTAACGACACGTTCGTGCTCACCACGTACGACGCGGCCGGCGGCACCGGCAACGCGCTGGAGACCAACACCGGCACCTACACGATGACGCAGGGCACCAACAACAGCGAGACGATCACGCTGTTGGGCATCCCTGCGTCCTTCGCCGTCGGGAACGCCCCGGTGCCGAACGCCGACAGCGTCCTCTCGTCGACCATCGGCGGACCGGCGAATCCCGGCATCGAGCTCTCGGTCCTCGATGCGGACGGCAACACGATCACCGGCACGTACGCCAACACGGTGACGGTGTCCGACCCCGACACGAACGGCGACGGCTCGTCCTTCCAGACCGCCGCATGCCCCGGCGCCTATCCCCTCGGAAATCCGAGCGGTTCCGTGACGACGGCGACGCTCACCTCCGACGCGTCGGCCGCGAACTTCTGCTACGGCGGCATCGCCGAGAACCCGCAGACGCTCACTGCAAGTGCAACCGGCGCGACCAGCGGCACCTGGAATTTCCAACCCGTCCTCGCATCGCCGGTCGAGCTGCCTGGCTCGGCAACGCCGACCGGCGTGGCAGCGGACGCGAATCCTCCCACGATACCCAACGCCGACATCGCGCTCTTCGCAGCGACCGGCACCGGGAGTACCGGCAGCGTCACCTACACGGAGGCGGGCTGGACCGATGGCCCCTACGAACAGGCCCTGATTTCATTCGCAAACTTAGCGTGTACGCCAGGTGGGACGAGCTTCTCGAATTACGGCTCCACCCCGATCAGCGGCGTCGCGAACGGCAGCAGCGGCACCGTGTTCACGGTGACTGCGATCGCCTCCCCGAGCGCCGCGGCCTGCCCGGTGACGATCACCGACGCGCTTACGAGCAACACGACCGACAGCAACGGTCTGGGTGATGGCGTGCCCCTCGTGGAACTCGACACGTCGTACACGTCCTCGTCGTTCAACGTGAACGCGCACAACCGCAAGCACTGACCCCTGGCCGGATGCCGTACCGTCGCAGTCGCGACGGTACGGCGACGGTCGCTCCCGCAAGTAGGGAGCACCCGAACGGGGTCACGCCGCGGACGAGCGCGCCCACGCGACGTCCGCGGCGGAAACCCGGTACGCGACCACGGCGGTGATCGCGAGCATGACGGCGGCCGTCGCGAGCGCGACGAGCGTGCCGATGCGCAGCACCAGCAGCCCGCCGATGAACGCGCCCACGCACATCGAGACGATCGCCGTGACGCGCCGCCACATCGGTGGCCCACCGGTGCCGCCTGAGGCGTCGGCGATCAGTCCCGTGAACGTCATCGTGACGACGGTGGTGGTGAGGTCGGGGACGCCGATCCGCCGCGCCGCGGCGTTCTGCAATCCCATCGCGAGCGCCATCACCGCGACGACGGCATAGCGTTCCGGCGCCATCGTCGGCGGCAGCAGCGCGGCGAGCAGCGTCGCGACCACGACGAGCCCACATTGCACGGCGGTCGCGGCGACGAGCAGCTTGCCACGGTGCGCCCCGTGGCGCGCGACCAGTCGCCCCGCGATCAGGGCGCCGAGCGCGAAACACACCATCGCGAGGATCGACGCGCCCGCCGAGATCCCGGGTGCGCCGGCCGCGGAGAAGCCGAGGAACACGACGTTGCCGGTCATGTTCGCGACGAAGACGTTCCCCAGGCGCAGGTAGCTGACCGCATCGACGATGCCGCTCACCAGCGTGAGCAGGATCAGCAGCGCGGGGAGCGGGCCGTGACGTGGATCGTTCAGCATGGCTAGCCGTTCCTCGGGTCGAGTTCCGTGCCTCCCGGTCGGCGCGCGCGCCGCAGGAGCATCGCGCGCACCGCGGCCAGGATGCGCTCGACGGCGGGGCGCCGGTAGGCGAAGACGGGGTTGGGGTCGTGCGGCGGGACGACCATCGTCGCGTTGGCTTCGAACAGCAGCAGCCGCCCGTCGCGATCGACGCCGAAGTCGATCCCACCGTAGTCGAGCCCGAGCGCATCGCGGACGCGTTCCAGTGCCGCCGTCGCACGCGGGCCGAGTGCCGCCGGCAGGTCGGCGAGAAACGCCGCGTCGGCAGCGCGGTGGGCCGGGACGTCGATCATGTCGGCGCTGAAATAGTGCAGCTTCCAGCGGTGGCCGAGCGCGAGATGCAGCGGATAGAGTGCGCCGTCGACGATCATCGCGCGGTACTTGCGGACGGTGCCGTCCGCGTCGCGCGCGTCGAGGAAGGCGATCGCCAACACGTCCCCGCCGGGCAGCGCGGCGAGCGCCTCCGGCAGCGCCTCGTTCTCGTCGACGCGCACGAAGTGGTCGCCGCCGTGATACCCCGGCGTGCGCAGCAAGAACGGCGCGACGATACCGTGTGCCGCCAGCGCCGCGGGTGCATCGGCCGCGGCGAGTTGCGCGCGCGCAAGCCTCACGACCGTCGGGGCGACGACGTCTTCGAGTGTGGTCATACGGCGCGCGATCGCCTCGCGGGTCGTCCCCATCACCGCCGCGGGCGGGTTGAGGATGGGAGCGTCGGTCGTACGCAGCAGCGCCACCGCGGCGGCCAGCTGCGGCGCGCACCCGTCGGCTTCGCCGATGACGTTGAAGACGAGGTCGTGCGGCGGCAGCGGTTGCGCCGGGTCGTAGTGCTCGACGACCAGCGCGTAGGTGAGGAAGACGCGGTCATCGAGCAGCCGGGTCGTGACCAGGTTGCCGTCGGCGGCGGTGCCGACGACCAGGACGCGGGTCGGTGTGCCGCGGCCGCGATAGCGCAGCTCGGTCAGCGGCCGGTGGGCGAGACCGCGCGCACGATGCTCGCGCGCCGAATCGTGCTCGCCGAGCCGCTCGAGCACGGTGGCCAGGCCGTGGTGCGCGATCGCCAGATCGGGCGCGAGTCGCAACGCGCTCTCATAGTGCGCGCGTGCGCCGGCGAGATCGCCTCGCCGCGCACGGGTGAAGGCGAGGTTCGCGTGCGACTCGGCGTCGCGTGGATGGCGCGTCGCGGCTTCGGCGAAGACCGTCTCGGCGTCGGCCTGCTCGCCGGCGTCGAGCAACAGCAGGCCGAACGCGTTCATCGCGCGCACGTGGTCGGGCTCCCGCGCGAGCACGTCGCGGTACGCGTGCAGCGCGTCCTGCTCGCGTCCCAGTCCCTGGATGCAACGCGCGCGGTCGTAGCGCAGCGTGACGTCGTCGGGCGCGCTCGCCAACCGCCGCTCGATCGCGTTGAGCGCGAGCGTCAGCTCGATGCGCGCATTGACGTCACGCATCAGCGCCGCCGCGGCGCTCGGCGACGAAGGCCAAGTACGCGTCGTACAGCGTCGTCATGCTGGTCGGCAGCGTGCGGTAGTAATAGGTGCTCGAGATCATCGGCATGTCGCGCGCGGCGACGAGCGGGCGCTGCTGGCGCGCGAAGGCAGCCAGCGCGTGCGCGAGCGGCTTCTCGCTGCCGTCGGGACGAACGATCCCGTGCGCGCCCGCCCACCACCACAGCGCGCCGAGCCGACCGTCGGCCTGCAGCCGATCGAGCACCTGCGTGCACCAGATCGCCTGCACGTTCTCGGTCGAGTCGGGTGCCTGGACACCGGTCATGAACACCGGGTGATGCGAGAAGCCGGCGGTCAGCATCGCCAGGAACGGCAGCGCTTCGGGATCGAGCGGGCCGCGCGCGACCGGGACCTCGTCCGGCGCGCCCTGCATCGAGGCGAACGCGAACGGCATGCACAGCGAGTCGAAGCGCACGCGTCGATCGGCGGTCAAGTCGCCGGCGAACGTGCCGGCGGTCGTCCCGATGGCCGAGGTCTCGCGCAGCGCGTCCGTGAGTCGCCGGCTCCAGGTGGCGATCTCGCGCTCGGCGGCCGGCGTGCTGCCGTGGCCGCCGGTCGAGATCGACCCGCGCCGCGGCGCCCACACGTCGGTGAAGCGGTGACCGATATCCCACGCGAGGATCGCCGGATGCGCGCGCAGCCGCTCCCCGGCCGCCCGCGCGAACACGAGCTGTTCCTCGAGTAGCGCGCCGGTATAGAGATCGCGGCCGCGTGCCCAGTCGGGCAGGTACACCTGGCCGTCCATCGCGCCGCAGAACAGCGTCGGGATCGTGCGCAGCCCCGCGCCGGCGGCGAGGTCGACCAGCGCGACGAGCCGCGCGAGCATCGCCGGCTCGGGAGCGCCGGGCTGCGGTTGGAAGTCGTCCCAACGCACGAAGAAGCGCACGACCGCGAGGCCCAGCGCGGCGATGTGTGCGAAGTCCTCGCGCAGCTCGTCCGCGTCGAAGCGTTGCCAGAGTGCGAGCGCGCTGCGGCCGGGCCAGTAGTCGACGCCCAGCGAGAAGCCCGCTACGTCAGCTTCCCGGTCGTCTTCTCGAGCTCGTCCCAACCCTTGGGGTCGAATTGATCGCGCCACGTCTTGTACATTCCGGAGGCTCGGATCGTCTGCGCGAACGGCTCCGGCGCGGGTCGATTGACGGTCACGCCCAGACTGCTCAGCCGATCGACGATGCTGACTTCTTGCTCGGCCATTCCCTTCGAGGCCGTCACGGCCGCGGCGCTCATCTCGCGCTCGACCAGGTCTTGCAGCTTCTTGGGCAGCTTGTTCCACGCATCGCCGTTGGCGAAGAGGAAGTACGAGAGGCCGATGTGACTGGTCAGCGAGCTGAACTTCACTTGCTCGTAAAACTTGAAGAAGATCAGCGTCGGCAGCGGTACGTCGATGCCGTCGACCAGATGCGCCTGCAGCGCGGTGTAGACTTCGGAGAGGTTGACGACGGTCGGTGCGGCACCGAGTGCCTTGAACGTACCGACGTCGATCGGCCCGGCCGGCACGCGAATCTTCAGCCCGGTGAGGTCGGCCGGCCGCTCGATCGGGCGCACCCGGTTGTGGACTTGGAAGAAGCCGCCGTAGAAGGCGGTCGGGAACTTGCGCAGGCCGAGCTTCTCGCCGGCCGCGCCGATGTATGCGCCGAGCGGCCCCTCGGAGGCCGCTTGGAATTGCGCCGCCGAGCGGAACGCGAACGGGATGCTCAGCAGCGACGCCGCCGGGATCACCGCGCCCAGGATGTTGTTGCCGACCTGCATGAGCTCGAGCGCGCCGCTGCGCAGCTGTGAGAGCATCTCGGTGTCGCCGCCCAAGGCGCTGTTGCCGAAGAGGTTGATCGCCAGCTGCCCGTTCGACGCGTCCGTGATGCGCTTGATCGCATCGGCCGTCGCGAGGCTCATCGGGTGCGTGGGGAGCTGGTCGTTGCCGAGCTTGAGCGTGAACTGCGCAGCCTCGCCCGGCCAGCGGAGGATGCCGATCGAGGCGAACGTGCCGGCGGCGGCACCGGCGGCGAGAAAGCGCGCGCGCGTGAGCTTCACTCGCGCGCCTTGGCCTGCGGCACGAGGCGGTCCTTCCCAGCGGCACGAAGCGCCTTTCCCATGCCCCCCACTTGCCACGCGCGGGATGCCGCGTGATCGTGGCGCGTGAACGTTCTGCTGATGCGCGCCGGCTCGACGCCGTCGTCGCGGCGAGGACCGGGTTGACCCGCTCGCAAGCCCGAGGGCTGATCTTGGCCGGCCGCGTCCGCGTCGACGAGGCGCCGGCGACGAAGCCGGGCGCGAACGTGCGGGAGGGCGCGCAGGTCGTCGTCGAGGAATCGCCCCGCTTCGTCAGTCGCGGCGGCGACAAGCTCGCCGGTGCGCTGGCCGCGTTCGGCGTCGATCCGACCGGCGCCGACGCGCTCGAC